>JAITJB010000039.1 GCA_031279155.1 Deltaproteobacteria bacterium
CAACGCCAAGCTGGGGACGGTCACCTTTGACGTGGCTACAGCGGTTAAAGAGCTCAAAGCCGGTAAGATCGACTTTAGGGTGGAGAAAAACGGCATTGTCCACGCCCCCATGGGTAAGCTCTCTTTTGCGGCGGAAAAAATTCTGGCCAACATTTCGGCCTTCCTTGACCAGGTTCAGCGGCTCAAACCGTCGACTAGTAAGGGCACTTATATCCGGGGTATTTCCATGACCACCACCATGGGCCCGGGCCTTAAAATCGACCCGCTTTTGGTTAAAGATCTTAAGGCATACTTGTCCTGATTGGTCGCAAAAATAGTAAACTTAGGCCAACACTTCTTGGCTTGTGCTTATAATAAGATGATCTTTTTTGGCCCGCAGTTGCCCTGCGGGCCGCCTAAATTTTCGGACCAAAGACAACCGGTCGCCCGCATTAGGGCTTAAGGCTAACCGCCGGTCGAGGTAAAAGCGTAAAGCGTAACTTTTTTGGGCCGAAAACATAGACCGATTAAAGGTCTAAAGCCTAGGAAAGGAGAACCATAGATCAGTGGAACGACACAAAAAAGAAGCGGTCGTCGGCGAATTGAAGGAAACCTTCGATAGCGCCCAAGCCGTTTTTGTCACCGACTTCAAAGGACTGTCGATGGAGACCATCGGTAATTTGAGGCGCAGGGTAAGGCAGTGCGGCGGTGAATTTAAGGTCACCAAAAACACCTTAGTGCGCTTGGCCTCCAAGGGAAAACCCACCGAAAAGTTAGACAGCCTTTTGGTCGGAAACAATGCCATCGGTTACACTTTGGCCGATCCGGCGGCTCTAGCTAAGGTGCTGCAGGATTTTTCCAAGGAACAGGACAAGTTTGTGATCAAAGGCGGACTACTTAAAGATCGCTTCATCGACCCCGCTCAAGTCAAAGCCTTGGCCTCCCTGCCGTCCCGCGAGGCGCTTTTGTCGTCTCTATTGGGGACCATGCAGCAGGTGCCAACCGGCTTGGTTCGGGTGCTGGCCGCTGTGCCCCAAAAATTGGTTTACGCCCTGGCGGCCTTAAGGGATCAAAGAGCCCAGGCCTAACGCCATCGCTTTGTCCGCAGGCCTTATCGCTTGCGGTCGATTAATCTTATTAGACCGCCTGGGCCATGACTCAGCCGGAGGAGAACTTCATGACCATTACAAAAGCCGAAGCCATTGAATACATCAAAAACCTAACTGTCTTAGAGCTCAGCGAGTTTATCAAAGAGCTTGAGGACACATTTGGCGTCTCTGCCGCCGCTCCCGTGGCCGCCATCGCCGTTGGCGCCGCCCCGGCTGAGGCCCCGGCCCCGGTTGAAGAGCAGACAGAGTTTAACGTTGTTTTAGCCAGTATCGGCCCCCAAAAGATCAACGTCATCAAAGAGATCCGCACCATCACCTCCTTAGGTATCAAGGAAGCCAAAGAACTCGTTGAGAGCGCTCCGGCGACCGTTAAGGAAGGCGTTAGCAAAGAGGACGCTGAGAAGTATAAAAAGCAGCTCGAAGGAGCTGGGGCCACCGTCACGATCAATTAACCCTTTCTCCCCATGTCCACCGGGCTTGCCCGGTGGACGCCCTTCTCGCCTCGGGCCGGCTGGGTGGTCTTGCCCCCGGGGTTTAACCGCGAAAAAGAGCCGCCATCCATGGTTAGCTTTAATAAGCCCTACTTAAGGGCGAGCAACCCGGAAAGTCAGTTTCATTCCTTATTTTTTCTTCTAAAGACGGTAAAATTACGACCCCTTGGCTTTAGGGAGGGGTTAGTATTGCTCTTAACCTTGGTTCTGGCCAGGGTTTGACTTATTTGGCGGATTGGCGTTTTCGGCTCGTTATCACTCTCGGCCGCAAGCACGATCCAGGCACTCCGCGCGTAACCCACGCTAACACCGTAGGGAGGACTTAGGAGGTCCAATGTCTTCTGCAGCCAACATGTTGCGTATCAGAAAAAACTTCGGCAAAACCGAACACGTAACCCAGATGCCCAACCTTATTGAGATGCAGCGCTACTCTTATGAGCGCTTTCTTCAAAAGGAGACGCCGCCTGAAAAGAGGGGCGACTTCGGGCTCCAAGCGGTCTTTAAAAGTGTTTTCCCCATCGAAGATTTCGCGGGATTGGCTAACTTGAAGTTTTTATCATACGCTTTCGACGAGGTCAAATACGACGTCGACGAGTGCATGGCCAAGGGCATGACCTTTGAGGCGCCGCTTAAAATTACCGTGGCCTTAGAGATCTACGATCAAGACAAAGAGACCGGCATTAAGCACATACGAGACATTAAGCAGCAAGAGATCTACTTTGGCACGCTGCCTTTAATGACCAACCAGGGTACATTTATCGTAAACGGATCTGAAAGGGTCATCGTCTCCCAGCTCCACCGCAGCCCTGGCATCTTCTTTGATCACGACCGGGGTAAGACCCATTCCTCCGGTAAGATCCTCTACTCGGCTCGCATCATCCCCATGCGCGGCTCGTGGTTAGACTTAGAGCTCGACCCCAAGGATATAATCTACGCCCGCATCGACCGCCGCCGCAAGTTTCCGGTAACGCTGTTACTTAAGGCCTTAGGTTATAGCTCGCAAGATCTCTTAAATTTTTTCTACGAGCGCGACGTCTTAAGGTTTAAAGAAGACGGCAGCGTCTACCGCAAAGTTTCGCCGACTCTTTTAATCGGTCACAAGGCCTTTGAAGATATCATCCACCCGGAGACCTCCAAAGCCATCGTCCGCAAGGGTAAAAAGTACACCCGTGAAAACACCCGCCGCCTTGAGGACTTAGGTCTAAATGAGAGCCGCTGTAATGTCGAAGATTTCTACGGTAGCTTTGCCGCCGAAGATCTCTACGACCCCATTACCGGTGAAGTGCTTTTGGGGCTAAATGAACCCTTTAGCGAAACGACTCATTTAAAACTGGTCAACGCCGGTATTACGGAGGTGCCGCTCTTATTTATCGATAAGATTAACGTAAGCTCTTCTTTTAGAGATACGCTTTTACTCGATAAGCTTGAGAGCGAAAACGACGCCATCATGGATCTCTACCGGAAAAACCGGCCCAGCACCCCGCCGACCTTGGATGTGGCCCAGTTATTTTTCTCTAATTTATTTTTTAATTCTGAACACTACGATCTCTCGCCGGTCGGCCGCCTTAAGCTAAACTTAAGGCTCTTTGGTGAAAACGGCGTTGAGGCCGCTGACCCGAGCGTTAACACCCTAAGACCCATTGATATTTTAGCTGCCGTCAAAGAGTTAGTTAGGCTCAAAGATACCGACGGCCCGGTTGACGATATCGATCACTTGGGTAACCGAAGGGTTCGGGCCGTGGGCGAGCTTTTGGAAAATCAGTACCGGGTCGGCCTCGTCCGCATGGAAAGAGCCATCAAAGAGCGCATGAGTCTTCAGGAAGTTGAGACCATGATGCCCCACGATCTCATAAACTCTAAGCCGGTCTCAGCCGTGGTCAAAGAGTTTTTCGGCACCAGTCAGCTGAGCCAGTTTATGGATCAAAATAACCCGCTTTCTGAAATCACCCACAAAAGGCGTCTGTCAGCCTTGGGCCCCGGCGGCTTAACCCGCGACCGGGCAGGTTTTGAGGTCCGTGACGTCCACCAGACCCACTACGGCCGCATCTGCCCCATCGAGACGCCAGAAGGACCCAACATCGGGCTCATCGTCTCCTTATCGACCTACGCCCGGGTTAATGAGTACGGCTTCATCGAGACCCCTTACCGAAGGGTTATTGACGGAGTGGCTACTAGCGAGGTTGAGTACTTAACGGCCTTAGAGGAAGCTAACTTACCGGTTGCTCAAGCTAACGTAAGCTTGGGCCCCAAGGGCGAACTCCTTCAGACTAACGTCCCCTGCCACATTAACGGCGAATTCGTCCAGGTGCCGGCTTCCGACGTTAAGCTCATGGACGTCTCCCCCAATCAGCTGGTTTCCGTTGCCGCATCGTTGGTGCCCTTCTTGGAGCACGACGACGCCAACCGCGCCTTAATGGGCTCTAACATGCAGCGCCAAGCTGTGCCCTTACTTAGAACCGACGCCCCGCTAGTGGGTACGGGCATTGAAAACGTCGTGGCCCGAGATAGCGGGGTGACGGTGGTTGCTCAGTACGACGGGGTGGTTGAAGACGCCGACGCCTCCCGCATCGTCATGCGCTATACCAGCCCTGAGGCCAGCGAAGCTGGTAACTGGATCAAAATCTATAAGCTCAATAAGTTTCAGAGATCTAACCAAAGTACTTGCTTTAACCAAAGGCCCATCGTCCGGCCAGGCGATTTGGTCAAAAAGGGCCAGATCATAGCCGACGGCCCGGCAACCGAGATGGGCGAATTGGCCCTAGGGCGAAACGTCATGGTGGCCTTTATGAGTTGGGGCGGCTACAACTTTGAAGATTCCATCTTAGTTTCCGAGCGCTTAGTTAAAGAAGATATCTTTACCTCTGTCCACATCGAGGTCTACGATACGGTGGCTAGAGACACTAAGCTAGGGCCTGAGGAGATTACCCGAGACATTCCAAATTTAGGCGAAGAATCCTTAGCTAACTTAGATGAAGCCGGCATCGTTAGAATCGGGGCCGACGTTAAGACCGGAAACATTTTGGTTGGGCGCATTACGCCCAAAGGCGAAACCCAGCTCTCGCCAGAGGAAAAACTTCTAAGAGCCATCTTCGGCGAAAAGGCCTCAGACGTCAAAGATACCTCCCTTAGGGTGCCGCCAGGGGTGGAGGGGACGGTTATCGATGCTCGGGTCTTCTACCGCAAGGGAACGGAAAAAGACGCCCGGAGCCTTCAGATCGAGCAAGATGAAATCAATCGCCTGATGAAAGATCAAGAAGATGAGATCCACATCATAACCAAAAATACCCAAGCCAGACTCTCTGAGCTCTTAGTCGGTAAGACTTTGGGCTGTAGCGTTAACGACGGCGGCAAAAATGGCGTAACCTTAAAAAAGAAAGAGACTATCACTAGCCAATCAGTTGAACAGTTTTCGCCTCTATCTTGGCATAGGGTCCGCCTGCTCGAAGACAAAGCCGGGGCCATCGAGCAGGAGGTCAACCGCCTGGTCTCCCACTTCCAGGAGCAAGTTGAGATCATCCGCCTGATCTTTGAGAAAAAGAAAGGCAAACTCCAAAAGGGCGATGAGATGCCGCCGGGCGTAATCAAGATGGTCAAAGTCTACGTGGCCATGAAGAGAAAGCTCTCGGTGGGCGATAAGATGGCCGGCCGTCACGGCAACAAAGGCGTGGTCAGCCGGATCTTACCCGAAGAAGACATGCCCTTTTTTGAAGACGGTACCCCGGTAGATCTGGTCTTAAACCCCTTGGGCGTTCCCAGCCGTATGAACGTCGGCCAGATCATGGAAACCCACTTGGGATGGGCCAGCCAAGCCTTGGGCCGGCAGATTGGGCAATTGGTGGACGGCTTCAACCGCCAAAAGCTCAAAGGTAAACTGCGCGATATCTTAGGGGCCAGGGACTACGACCGCTTCTGCTCGGACTTAAGCGATGAAGAGATCGTATCGTTAGCTGAGCGCAGCCGCAAGGGCCTCCACATGGCCACCCCGGTCTTTGACGGGGCCCACGAAGAGGAAATCCGAAACATCTTACAGGAGGCCGGGCTCCCTCAGATCGGCCAAACCATCTTGCGAGACGGCCGCACTGGCGAGAGATTTGAAAATAACGTGACCGTTGGCGTCATGTACATGCTTAAGCTCCACCATTTAGTTGACGATAAGATCCACGCCCGTTCTATTGGCCCCTACTCGCTGGTCACTCAGCAGCCCTTGGGCGGCAAAGCCCAATTTGGTGGTCAAAGGTTAGGCGAGATGGAGGTCTGGGCCATGGAAGCTTATGGCGCAGCCTACAGCCTCCAGGAGTTTTTAACGGTTAAGAGCGACGACGTAACTGGCCGCACCAGAATGTACGAAAAGATCGTTAAAGGCGATAACATCTTAGAGGCGGGCTTGCCTGAGAGCTTTAACGTCTTAGTTAAAGAGCTTCAGTCCTTGGGTTTAGATATCGATCTAATTGAAGACGCCCCGGTTGACGCCGAAGCTTCCGGGGTTAACCCGCCCCTCCCTAGTCCGGAAGGGGACGCGGCCAAGAGCGTTTCGGCTTAAATTAAAGCTAAAAAATAAAACACGCCTTAATATAAATCACACCCTACATCCCCCCAACCTAGGGGGGAGGGAGGTTACAGATGGAAGATATAATGAGCTTTTTTACCAAACCCAAGGATCCCATTAGTTTTAATCGGGTCCGCATCGCTTTGGCTAGCCCTGAGAAGATCAAGGAGTGGAGCCGAGGCGAGGTTAAAAAGCCTGAGACCATCAACTACCGCACTTTTAAGCCCGAGCGCGATGGGCTTTTTTGCGCCAAAATCTTCGGTCCCACCAAGGATTACGAGTGCAACTGCGGTAAATACAAGCGCATGAAGCACCGCGGGGTCATCTGCGAAAAGTGCGGGGTTGAGGTTATCCAAGCTAAGGTCCGCCGCGAGCGCATGGGCCACATTGAGCTGGCCTCTCCGGTGGCCCATATCTGGTTTTTAAAGAGCCTGCCGTCAAAGATCGGTAACCTTTTAGATATCACCCTTAAGGATATGGAAAAAGTCCTCTATTTTGAGGCTTATCTAGTTTTAGATCCTAAAAATTCTAGCTTTGAGCTCGGCCAGGTAATTAGCGAAGAAGAATACCACCGGATGAAGGAGCTTCACAGCCAGATCGACTTTGAGGCGGCCATGGGGGCCGAAGCTGTTCAGAAGATGATCCGGGCCATTGACCCGGAGACTTTATCGAGCCAGCTCAGAAGAGAGCTTGAGAACACCAGTTCCGAAGCCAAGCGCAAAAAGCTGGTTAAAAGGCTCAGGATCGTCGAGTCTTTCCGCGACAGCGGAAACGACCCCTCTTGGATGATCATGGACGTTATCCCGGTCCTGCCGCCGGATCTCAGGCCCTTGGTGCCCTTAGAGGGCGGTAGGTTTGCCACCTCCGATCTAAACGATCTCTACCGCCGGGTCATTAACCGCAATAACCGCTTAAAAAGGCTCATGGAGTTAGGCGCGCCGGATATCATCATCAAAAACGAAAAGCGCATGCTCCAAGAAGCCGTCGATGTTTTATTTGATAACGGTCGCCGGGGTAAGACCATTACCGGGCCCAACAAAAGGCCCCTTAAGTCTTTGTCGGATATGCTCAAAGGTAAGCAGGGCCGTTTTCGCCAAAATTTATTGGGTAAACGCGTCGATTACTCTGGCCGTTCGGTTATCGTCATCGGACCGGATTTAAGGCTCCACCAGTGCGGTCTTCCCAAGAAGATGGCCTTAGAGCTCTTCAAGCCCTTTATCTATCACCAGCTGGAAAAAAAGGCCCAGATCACCACCATCAAGGCGGCCAAGAAGTTGGTGGAAAAGGAGACCAGCGAGGTCTGGGATACCTTGTCTGAGGTCGTCCGCGAGTATCCCATTCTTTTAAACCGCGCCCCCACCCTCCACCGCTTGGGCATCCAGGCCTTTGAGCCGATTTTGATCGAAGGTAAAGCCATCCAGCTCCACCCCTTAGTCTGCGCGGCTTTTAACGCTGACTTCGACGGCGACCAGATGGCCGTCCACGTGCCTCTTTCCATCGAAAGCCAGATCGAGGCCAGGGTGCTGATGATGAGCACCAACAATATCCTCTCGCCGGCCAACGGGGAGCCGGTCATCGTGCCCAGCCAAGATATCGTCTTGGGCCTCTATTACATGACCAAGGAGCGCATCGGAGCCAAGGGCGAGGATCTGCGCACGGTTCAGGAAGCTAAAAAGCAAAGGCGCGGCATCTACTCAGGCCTCGAAGAAGTCCGCATGGTCTATGACGCCGGCGTGGTCGATCTTCAGGCTAGAATCTTAATGCGCCATAACGGCAACATCGAGGTGACGACCTGCGGCCGCGTTCTTCTCTACGAGATCATGCCGGAGAAGATCTCCTTTGAGGCCGTAAACAAGGTCATGAAGAAAAACGAGCTGCGTAACCTCATCGCCTACTGCTACCGGGTATGCGGCACCAAAGAGACGGTCATCTTAGCCGACCGGCTTAAGGACTTTGGCTACCAGTACGCCACCAAGGCCGGCATCTCTCTTTGCATTTCCAACATGATCATCCCGCAGAGGAAAAACACCATCATCGCCGAAGCCCAAAAGGAGATCGATGAGGTCGAGCTTCAGTACAAAGACGGTCTGATTACGGAAGGCGAAAAATACAATAAGGTCGTCGATATCTGGACCCGGGCCTCAGATGAGGTGGCTGCCGAGATGATGAAGGAAATCCAGGTCACCAAGCTCGACGGACAGCCCGAGACCGAGCAGGGCGCCCCGGGTTTTAATCCTATTTTTATGATGGCCGATTCCGGGGCCAGGGGATCAAAGGATCAGATGAGACAGCTAGCTGGTATGCGCGGCCTAATGGCCAAGCCCACCGGTGAAATCATCGAGCAGCCCATTACGGCTAACTTTAGGGAGGGGCTAACGGTCTTACAGTACTTCGTCTCCACCCACGGCGCCCGCAAGGGTCTGGCTGACACGGCCCTTAAGACGGCCAACTCCGGTTATCTGACCCGGCGCTTGGTGGACGTGGCCCAAGATAGCATTATCTTGGAAAAAGACTGCGGCACCTTAGACGGCATTGAGATCGAGGCTTTACGCGAGGCTGGTGAAATCATCCAGCCCTTAACTGAGAGGATCTTAGGCCGGACAGCGCTCTTTGACATCATTTCTCCGGTTGATAACCATACCATCTTAGTTAAGGCCGGCGAGGAGATAGGCGAAGACGAGGCTGTAGCCATTGAAAAATCCGGTTTAGATCGCATCTTAATCCGTTCGGTCTTAACCTGCCGGGCCCAGAGGGGGGTCTGCGCCAAGTGTTACGGCCGCGATCTAGCCCACGGTAAACTTGTGGAGATAGGCGAATCCATCGGCATCATCGCCGCCCAATCCATTGGCGAGCCTGGCACCCAGCTAACCATGAGAACCTTCCACATAGGCGGTACGGCCTCAAGAAGGGCCGAGCGCCACGTCATATCAACTGAGATAAAGGGTAGCTTAGAGTTTTCCCCTGAGGTCCGTTTGGTTAGAACCTCAAGAGACGAACTGGTCGTCATGAGCCGCAAGGGCGAACTCATTATCCGAGATGAGAAAAACCTCCCCCGCGAAAAGCACGAGCTCATTTACGGGGCCCATATTAAGCTCCAGGCGGCTAATTCGCCTAAGTTGGCGCTGCCGGAAGCCGACGTTACGACTCTAGAAGCCTCCGATATCGCCCCTTACGTTAAAGAGCTTAAGGCCTTAACCACTAGGTTAGATAAAAATAACACCGATAAGGCCGATTTGGCTAAGGCTTATCATGAGGTAGGGCCTCTTGTTGACAGAGTCCGCGCTTGGGCCGGTAGCCGGCAATTACTTGACGAGCGGGGCTTTTTACTAGCCGCTTCCGGTAAGGTTGAGGGCATTGGCGAGCTAGTTAAAATCTGGCCGTCGGTTATGGACGCCTTGGCCCACTCGCAAAAACTCTTAGCCGAATACGACTTAAAGCAGCCCGACGACGCGGCTAGGCTCTCTAAGGACTTTAGGCTTAATACCCGCTTGGGCGAATTTGTCGAGTGGGATCCCTATACCCGCCCCATCTTAACCGAAGTTACCGGCTACGTTACTTTTGAGGACATGGAAGAGGGTAAAACCATGACCGAAAAGGTCGACCCGGTTACCGGAAAATCTTCCAAAGTTGTGGTGGAATCAAAACTTGCCGACAACAGGCCTAGAATCAAAGTTGTCGATCATAACGGCAAAACCCTTTTAAATTCCAAGGGCTCCCAAGCCGTCTATCAGCTACCGGTCAATGCTATACTTTTAGTAGAAGAAAAAGCTTTGGTTAACGCTGGCGATACTCTAGCTAAGATCCCAAGGGAGACCACTAAAACCAAGGATATTACCGGCGGTCTTCCGAGGGTGGCCGAGCTATTTGAAGTCCGTAAGCCCAAGGAAGTGGCCGTTATCAGCGAGATCGACGGTCTAGTCTCCTTTGGCCGCCAGATTAAAGGTAAGCGCCGTATTGTCGTTAACCCTGAGGTCGGCGAACCCAAAGATTACCTCATCCCCAAAGGTAAACACGTAACCGTCCACGAGGGCGACTACATCAGAGCTGGCGAAGCCTTAATGGATGGCGCGGCCAATCCCCACGACATCTTATCGATTCGGGGCGTAAAAGATCTGGCCAAGTACTTAGTCGATGAAGTCCAGCAGGTCTACCGCCTCCAGGGCGTTAAGATTAACGACAAACACATCGAGGTCATTGTCCGTCAGATGCTGCGCAAGGTCCGCGTCAAATCGGCAGGGGACACGGAATTTTTGGTTGGCGAATCAGTTGACCGCTTAAAGTTTGAGGAGGTCAACCAAGCCGTCAAAGCCGAAGGTAAGACCCCGGCCATGGCTGAGCCACTTCTCCAAGGCATCACTAAGGCCTCGCTATCGACTGAGAGCTTTATTTCGGCGGCTAGTTTCCAAGAGACCACTAAGGTCTTAACCGAAGCCGCCGTGGCCGGTAAGGTCGATTACCTATCGGGCCTTAAGGAAAACGTCATTATGGGCCGGTTAATTCCGGCTGGTACCGGTCTACTTAGATATCTTAGCCAGTTCCATAAAAAGCAATCAGCGGAATTGGGCGGCTAAAGTTATTGAGCTTTAGGCCAAAAAAAAATCCCCCCGTTTGGGGGGATTTTTTTTTTGGCCTTTATCCAAGGAGCCTAAAGGGCTATAATCGGTTTTAGATTTTACGATAGCCTTTTGTTTTATTTTGCCTAAACTATTTTTTTAGTTGCGTCAAATATGGTTGGCCGCAAGACCGTTTAGGTCGGGTTTTTTCTTTTTAAAAAATAAAAAAGGAACCTTGTAATGAAAGTAGTTTATAAAGCTATACCAAATTTTGTCTTTTTCATGGTTCTTACTGGTCTTATGACTCTTTTGGCTCTGACGCCTGGCTGCCTTTCAACTAGCGCTTCTCAAAATTCGGCTCCCCAAAATCCGGCCTCAAGTGGTTCTTCTAAGCCCCCTAAGTCGGCCGTGGATTTGGGTAAGCTAAAAGTTCATAGCGGCCAGGTTTCGGCGGTTTCTGAAAGCGAGTACGTTCTTAAGACGCAAGGAGCACCCGATAGCGATTTTTACGAGGCTTATTTTGACGTGCCGGTTAGTCTCGATAAGCCCTTTATCATTAAACTTGAGGTAGATTATCCGGCTAGAGATCCGGAAGATACCGTAGAGATCTTTATAGGCGATAATTCTTTTGGCTATCAGCCGGCTATGAGCTCTTACTGGAACGATTATTACGCTAGCCTAAAGAAACAGAGAATAAAGAATCAGTCGAAAATAGAGATTGAAGATTTTAATTTTGGAAGAAATACTACTTTGGTCGTAAACGGCGTAGACGCCCAGTTCGATAAGGACAAAAACTATTATTGTCAAGTATTTATGAATTATTTGGTTTACGATCAATATACGACGCCATATGAAAAAAACTTTAGATTTGGCGTAAAAGTGCGATCTAAAAATGGCCAGTCAAAGACGGCCACCGTTTCTAAGGTGGTTTTTCTCGGGTCGAAAGGCGCGGCCCAGCGCAGCCAGGTCCTAGAGGCTCGTCACCAATTATTTGATGAATTAGCTGTACATATCGGGCATTTGAGCGAATATTATGAATATTTAGTTAAACAATCTAAATTTGGCGGAAATAGTATAGCTGAGATCAAAAAAAATGAAAGAGCCCATTGGGATGAACGATGGAAACAATTTGAAAATTAATAAGGAGCATTTATGTCGGGAGTATTTTCCAAAATAGCGCCGTGCCTTATAGTTTTACTTGCCCTTGCTGCGGCCTGTTTGCCGACCGAGGGGGGCCCTCGAAACACTTTACCAGCTTCTAGTCCATCTACGGCTGCTTCCGATGCCGGCGGTCTTAAAGTGCATTCAGGCGAGGTTACCAAAGTCTCCGATAGCGAATACGTTCTTCGGACGGCATCGAACCTAAACGGCGATTTCTACGAAGCCTATTTCGACTTTCCCGTGTCCCTCGACCAGCCTTTTATCATCAAATTGGACGTCGATTATCCGGCCAGTGATATCGAAGACACAGTGGAAGTTTTCTTGGGCGACAATTCTTTCGGCTATCAACGGGCCACGGCCGCTTATTGGAACGATTTTTATACTAGTATACAGAAAAGAAGACTAAAGATCCAGAAAAAAATGGAGATTGAGGAATATAATTTCGGGCAAAAAAATACTTTTGCTATAAATGCTGTAGACATAGCTAGTGAAAATTATAAAAACATATTTTATCAAGTTTTTATGAATTATTTAGTGAGTGAAGAATATAATACACCGTATAAAAAAGATTTTAGATTTGGTAT
>JAITJB010000080.1 GCA_031279155.1 Deltaproteobacteria bacterium
GATTTACCCAATAAGTCCTTGACCTCATCCCAAAGAGCGGCGGCCCTTAAAGCTTTTTCCACCACGATATCTAAATCAGCCGGCTTTCTTATGCCCACTAACCGCGGGCCATAACAGATGTTATCGTAGATGGATTTGGGAAAAGGGTTGGGCCTTTGGAAGACCATACCGACCCTGCGCCTGATATCCACCGGGTCGGCGTCCTCGCCGTAGACCGAGCGGCCCCCAATTAAAATCTCGCCAGCTAATCTTGCCCCCACCACAAAATCGTTCATGCGGTTTAAGAGCTTAAGAAAGGTCGATTTACCGCAGCCCGATGGCCCGATGAGGGCCGTGACCTCATCGGCCATAATTTCCAGGCTAATATGCTTTAAGGCCTGAAATTGACCGTAATAAAAAGAGATATCCCTTGACTCGATAATGACTGTCTCTACCATTTGCGCCCCCTTCTCAGCCGGGCCCTGATGACGACGGCTACCAAAGACAAGCTCAAAACCAGGACCAAAAGCACCAACGATGTGCCAAACTGCTGAGGCCTTGTTTGGAGGATGTTATTTCCGTTGGTGGCCAAAAAGTACACGTGGGTCGCCAAGGCCATGACCTCGTTAAATATGGAGTCCGGTAAGATGGGGCTATAAGCCGTAACAGCCGTCAACATTATCGGCGCCGTCTCCCCTGCGGCCCGGCCCAAGGCCAGTATGGCTCCGGTCAACATGCCCGGGAGAGCCGCCGGTAAGACCACCTGCCTGACGGCCTGCCAGCGGTTAGCCCCCAAGGCCAGAGCCGCTTCCCTAAAAGAGAGGGGGGTTTGCCTTAAGGCCTCTTCGGCGGCGGCTGTGACCGTAGGTAGCGTCAAAAGCCCCAAAGTTAAGCAGCCGCTTAAGAGCGATCGCCCAAAGCCAAAGACGGTCACGAAAAGTGACAAACCAAATAAGCCAAAGACCACCGAAGGCACCCCGGCTAAGTTGGCCACGCCTAAGCGGATAGCGTTAACCAATGGCCCGGGTTTGGCGTAATCTGATAGATATATGGCCGCCCCAAAGCCTAAGGGTAGAGAGATGGCCATGGAGCCCACGGCTAGCCCTAAGGTCCCGACGATGGCCGGGAGGATCCCGCCAGAGCTCATGGAATTTTGCGGAAAGGAGGTCAGAAAAGTCCAGTTAACGGCCCCTAGCCCGTTAAAGAGGATATAGGCCATAATCGAAAACAAGACAATTAAGACAAAGCCGGCTAGGCTTCTAATTATCAAGAGGGCGACTTTTTCGCGCCTCTGCCGGGCGGCTTTGGTATAACCGGACAAAAACATCAGGGCTCCTCTCAACGGCGGCGGCGCCAGCGCTTGCTGAGGTACAGGGCCAGGAGGTTGAAGGCCAAAGTCATTAAAAATAGGACGACGCCTAAAGCAAACAGCGCTTGGTAGTGGCGGCTCCCCACTGCTGTCTCGCCCATTTCGGCGGCTAAGGTGGAGGTAAGCGGCCTTACAGCGTCAAAAATGGAGTTGGGTATTTGGGCGGCCCCGCCGGCGATCATAAGGACGACCATGGTTTCGCCCAAGGCCCGCCCGAGACCCAAGATAACGGCTGTTGATAATCCCCCTAAGGCCGCCGGGGTCGTGACCCGCCAAATGGTCTCCCATTTGGTGGCCCCTAGGGCGTATGAGGCGTCTTGGATGTCGTGAGGCACCGCCGTCAATGCGTCCTCGCCTAAAGAGGCCACCGTGGGCGTGGCCATGATGGCCAGTATTAGGCTGGCGTTTAATAAATTTAGGCCCGTAGAAAGCCCCAAGACATTTTGCAGAAATGGCGCCACCACGGCCATACCAATTAAGCCTAAGACGACCGAAGGCACGGCGGCTAAGAGTTCCACCGCCGGCTTAACCAGCTCCCTCGTCCGGCGGCCAGCCACGCAGGCCAGGTAAATAGCTAGGCCCAGGCCAAAAGGCGCGGCTAAGAGAGTTGAAATAGCCGTAACCGATAATGAGCCTATTATCAAAGCCAGGGCCCCAAAGGCGTGGTCCTGATAGGTTGGGTACCAATCCAAACCAAAGAGAAAGGAGAAGACCGATAACCCCGGGGAGTCAGCCCGGTCAAAAAATAGACCAGCCGCTTCCTGGAACAAAAAGATCATTATTAACAGCATCTGCCCCATAGCTAAGATGGCGCAGATTAAGAAAAAAAACCTCGAACCCTTCTCAGCCGGGCTTAAGCGGGGCCTTAAGTGAAACACCTTAGGCGGCTCATAGCTAGGGGCCTTTTTAGACTCTTGTGAGGTAGCCGAACTTGGATGTTTTGGATCGTCTGGGATAAAAGGCTTGTCAGGGTTGACAGTCGGCTCGGTGGCCATGACCATTCTCCTTTGTTAGGCGCTCATCCCCTAAGGCGCTGGACTGAGATCGAAGATATTGGGGGGTAAAAATCCCTCCTCCTCGACTACGGCGGCGCCCTTCTCTGAGAGGACAAATTGAGTGAAGGCTTCGGCCTCCCCTGAATGGTCCCCCCTCATGAACATGTAAAGCTCCCTGACAATGGGATACTCTTGGCTCTGAACGGTCTGCCTGGAAGGTAGGAAGTTATCAACAGAAAGAGCCTTAACGGAATCCGACAAAAATCCTAAGCTTACGTAACCTATGGCATGGCGGTTTCCGGCCACGGCATAAGCCACCCCGCCGCTAGAGGACTGGACCTGGACATCACGGCGGTGGCGGGCGCCGTGCAAAACCTTTTCGATCCACATCTCAAAGGTCCCGGAGCTACTGTCGCGGTTGACCGGGACGATGACCAGATCGGGGCCTCCCACCTGGTTCCAATTAGTGATAGCACCCAAATATATGCCCTTAAGCTCATCCATCGTGATGTTACTGACCGGGTTTTCAGGGTGGACTATAACGGCCAAGCAGTCGATGGCTACAGTCAACTTTTCGAGGGTAACCCCTTGGTCTTTGGCCCTCTGGGCCTCTTCGGGCTTAAGATCGCGAGAGGCGTCAGCGATATCTATATTACCATCAATAAGCGATCTGATCCCTTCCCCGGTCCCGGTGCCGGAGACGGTCAAAAGGAGTTCGGGGCGGTTTTTAAGATAGACCTCAGCCGCCTTTTGCGTAAAGGGAAGTAGAGTCGAAGATCCCGAAACCCGTAAGGTCGGCCTCTCTTCGGCTCTAAGATTGAAAGGCCAGGCCAGGGCGGCCAAATTTAGGGCCAAAGTCAAGGCCAAGACCAAAGCCAAGGTTATAAGAGAAAAAAATTGAAACTTACGCCCGGCTAAAGCCGGAAATTTTATTGGCATCTTAACCCCGAAAGTTTTTAGGGCCAAAGTGTTAAAGCAAGTTCTCTACGGAAGGCCAGCATCTTTTGGTTGCGGGCCGTGGGGTGGACGCGATTACATAGAAACACGAAAGCCCGATCCCGCGAGGGGTCCCACCAAAGAGAACCTCCGGTGTAACCTAAGTGGCCAAAGGCCCCCTCTAAGGGGCCAGCGCCTACGTCAAAGCCCAGAGCCCGACCGTTACCTTCCCTTGAAGGCACAGGCGTTAAAAATTTAGATAGAGTTAAGCCGCTCGTTAAGAGGCCCTTTTGGCCAGCTAAGCTGGCGGCTAGATCGCAAACTATGCGCCAGATCTCCGGCGCCGAACCAAAAAGACCTGCGTGGCCGCTAACCCCCCCAAAGCTCCTGGCGTTATCATCGTGAACCTCTCCGGTGGGGACCGGTCCTAAAACCGGATTTAAGGGATAATCTAGAGGCCCGCCTAAGCGCGGGCCATCTTCGGTCGGGGCGGCCTTAAGGCCAAAGGGCCGAAAAGTGGTCCTCTTAAGATCTAAGATCTGAGCTATCTCGCGATTAAAGATCTCATCTAAGGCGCAATCCCAAATGAGCTCCAACATTAGGCCTAAAAGCATAAAATTTAGATCGCTGTACAAAGTCTCAGCTTTTGGCCTAAATAGCGGTCTTTCACTAAAAATCGCCTTAATTAGCGATTTTTTATTGCCCAATTCCGGGTAGGCGTAATAGGGCCGCCAGGCCGGTAGCCCGGATTGATGGCTCAGAAGATCGATAACCGTGAGCTGAGCTAGATCGTCTGGCACAGGCCAATCAAAGGATTTTAGCGGCGTATCTAAACTCACTAGCCCGCGATCGATGGCCATAATCACTAAAACCGTTGTGCAGGCTACCTTAGTGATAGAGGCTAAGTCGTAAACTTGGTCAATATTAACCTTTTCAATGTGCCGGCTAAGGCCCCTTTGGCCCACGGCTAAGGCCCGATAAATTTTAGAGATCGGTTTTCCGTAGACCAAGACCCCGCCAGGGAAGACGCCATCGATATTAGCTTGAATCAGAAGCTCCGAAATCTTATCGCTTTGGGCCTCTATTTTATCCGGATAGTCAGAAGGACCTGGAATCCCGACCAAAGATCGCTCCAATCTCAGCCCCCCTCTAAGAGCTGCTTGATG
>JAITJB010000123.1 GCA_031279155.1 Deltaproteobacteria bacterium
CCCATATCGTTTTCTTCAGCTTTAAGGCAGTTGTTCTGGCAGCCGGTGACGCCAAACTTAAACTTGTGGGGCAATTGCTTTCCGTAATAGCGGTCAGATAGCTCTTTGGCTAAGCTAAGGGTTGGGATGCAGCCGCTGGGACAAATTTCTGAGCCCTGGCAGGCGGTAACGGTCCTGACCCTTGGGCCGCAGACTCCGGCTTCTACGCCGCCTTGGGCAAGAGTATCTTTAATTTTTTCGACATCTTCTAGTTTCACATAAGGAATTTCAAGCCCCTGTCTCGAGGTCAAATGGACGTAGCCGGCGCCGTAGGTTTCGGCGGCTAAAGTTATGGTCTTAAGCTGCTGAGCGGTTAAGTTACCGCCCACGACCTTAAGACGGAGGGAAAATTTATCTTTTTGGGCTTGGCGCATGAAGCCGCCATTTTTAAGAGCCTTATAATCAGTAGCCATATATAGGTTTGCCTCCAGGGGTAAAACCCCAAACCAAAAGAAAGGAAAAAAAGAGCCTTTAGGTAGTTTGCCTAAGATCGCCGCTACCAATGGGGATGCGGCGAAAGGTATTAAAATCAAGCCATCTTTCGGCGAGCCTGGCTTCATTATCGCCCGACAAACGCTCGTAGTCATGGCGGACGAGGTTAAAATCTTCCTGGCTGGCGATTAAAACCCCAAAGCCCCGACCGTTAACTACCGGGAAGCCTTCGTAGGAATGCTCTGAGAGATGGGTTAGTCCGGCGACCTTACCTTGACGGATGGTGATAGCTACCTGGTCGCGAAAGACGACGATGTCGAAGTTCTCAGGGTAATGGTAGCTATAGCCCACTAGGGGCACGGCGTCGCCGACACAGTACATGGGATCATGCGTTCCGATTTTACTGACCGTCATGCCATTGAGATCGTAGAAGTATTCCTCGAAGACCTCGCAGCGAGCTATTAAGCCGTCGCCGACAAAGCCAAACTTTATGGGGAGCCTTTCTTCGATTTGGGTGACGATGCCGCCGCCGGCTACGTCAAAGCCGTCTATCAGGACAAAGCGGCCGGTAGCTCGGTGGCTCGAAAAGAGATCGATAGCCAAAGGGTGCTGGAGCACGATTTCAACTTCAGCCGTCTGATTAAAACCAATCTCGCTAACCTTACCAAAAGAAGCGCCTAGAGGTGCGTCATGAGGAGCGTCATGAGGAGCATCTTGAGGAGCATCTAGAGAAGCATCATAAGCGCCATCATGAGCAGTAGCGCGCGGGTCTTTGTTATGGCCATCGCGCTGGACATCGTTATACCCATCAAGAGAACTGCCATTGGCTGGTTTGTCTAGCTTAATCGATCTTTCAGCTAGGGTTTCAGAATCTATCAGTCTTAAAACGCGAGCGATCTGAGCCTCGCTTTCGCTGGTGGCTAGTCTTAGCTTATAGCGCTTTTTGACTTTTAGAGGGTTTTTGCCCATCCAAAAGATGGAAGCCGTAAAGCGGCTTGAGACAGTTGGGGCGTCTGTTAGTAGGCTTATGACCTCGCCTCGGCGGTTAAAAAATTCATCACTGACCATCACCCCAACGGATTCGCCAGATGAGGCCGAGTCTTTTTTGTCTCTATCGAGCCAAGCGGCCAAGGCGGTAACTTTGGTTTTTTTATGGCCAGGGGAAATGAGGATTTCATCTCCCACGTGGATTACGCCGCTTTCGATTCGGCCAGCTAAAAGCCTTCGGTCATCAAACTTGTAGACGTCTTGGAGAGGGAGTCTTAAGCCAGTTCCATGCTCCGGGGCGTAGGTAAAGTCATCTAAGGCCTTAACTAAGGTCGGGCCATGGTACCAGGGGGTCTTGCTTGATGGGTTTACGATGTTATCGCCATTTAGGGCGCTAACCGGGATACTAAACTTAGGGCTTAAGCCTAAGCTTTCTAAAAAGGCCGTAAGCTCGCTTGAAACAGATTGGAAAACTTTTGGTTCAAAATCCACCAGATCCATCTTGTTAATAATCAGCCCGATTTGGGTAAGGCCCAATAATTTTAAAACTAGAGCGTGGCGCCTCGATTGCTCTTCCACGCCCCTTTGGGCGTCGACAACCAAAAAAGCCGCTTCGGCGTCGGCGGCCCCGGAGATCATGTTTTTTAAGAATTCCTTATGGCCCGGGGCGTCGATAATGACGTAGTCTAGATGCTCGGTCTTAAATTGGAGCCTGGTGGTATCAATGGTAATGCCCTGCTTTTGCTCTTCTTCGAAGGCGTCTAAGAGGAAAGCTAGCTCAAAGGGCTGACCAGTTTCAGCCGACACCTTCTTAATCTTAGCTACCGCGCCCTCGGGGAGCGATCCCGTATCATAGAGCAAACGGCCAATGACCGTAGATTTTCCGTGGTCAACGTGGCCAGTGAAGACTAAGCGGATTTTTCGGCGGACGGAGGGGGGCGTTAGAAGCGTGGTCACATGTAACCGTCCTTACGAAGTTTCTGCATGGCGTAGGAATCCTCCTGGTCTTGGGCTCTTCCTGCCCGTTCGGCGATATTGGTGTGGGAGAGTTCATCGATGATTTCAGCCACGCTACTAGCCTGACTTTCAATTATGCCGGTACAGGGAGCGCAGCCTAAGCTTCGGTACCGGCGGCCGTTTTTGGCCAAATAGAGATCGATAATGGGTATGTCTTGATCCAAAATGTAGCGCCAAATATCTATCTCATTCCACTGGAGAAGGGGATGGACTCTGATGTGATGGCCCTTGGGAAAGTCGGTCTTAAATTGGCCCCAAAGTTCCGGGGGTTGGTTGGTGTAATCCCATTCATCGTCTTCATTGCGCTCAGAGAAGACTCTTTCCTTAGAGCGCGATCCCTCTTCGTCGCGGCGGACGCCGACAATAAGCCCCTCGAAACCGTAATGCTTGGTCATGGCGTTTAAGGCGTCGGTCTTTAAGGCCTTACAGCAGATGAGGCGTCCTTTGTCGGGACCCATGCCGGCTGAAAGAGCCACTTTATTTTGCCAAACTATCATCTCTAAGCCGAGATCGGAGGCCACCTTATCGCGGTAGGCTATCATCTCAGGGATCTTATAACCGGTATCGACGTGGATAAAAGGGAAGGGGCAGTGACCAAAGAAGGCCTTTTTGGCTAGCCACAATAGGACCGTTGAGTCCTTACCTATGGACCATAAAAGGCCCAGACGGCCTAAGCGGCTGTAAGCTTCCCTTAGAATATAAATGCTATCAGCTTCCAGTGATTGCAGATGGTTCATTGGCTACCTAAATTTTTGGGCTACTTAAGTTTTTGGTACCTAAATTTTTTGGCTATTTAAGTTTTTGAGCTACTTAAGTTTTTTAGCCTTTTGGCTAAGTCTCAGTAGGGATCGGCAATTTGACGGTTAACAGCGATTTTGCGCTCTAAGCCGTCGGGAAACTTAAACCGCCAGATGACTCTCCCCTCATGGACAAAAGCGGTTAAGCCGGCCCCACTGCCGCCTAAGGCCGGCGATAGATACATGGTTATGGCTTGGGTGGGGCACTCTTTAAGGCAGCTGGCGCAGCTCCAGCATCTTTCCGGGGCGGTCAGGCGGGCCGAGCCGTTGTATTTTGGGGACTTTGTTTTAGCCATCTGGGATCTTAGGGGGATAACGTTCTTTAAAGGACTTTTGAGTTTAGCCGGATTTAAGAGATTTACGAGCTTAGCCTGCTTTAGGGACTCTACGGGATCTTCGTGGTTTACTTGGTTAACTTGACTACTGCGGCTAACGCGGCCACCTTGGCTTTGAGAGCCTACTTGGCTATCTTGACTATCGTGGTTATCGTGGTTATCTTGGCTATCGAGACCCTCTAACTTATCAATGACGATAAGGCCGCCCGGGCAGATCTCGGCGCAGCGACCGCAGACAATACACTTACAATCATCTACGACAATACCCATGGTTTTGGCTCCGTTATATTAATCTTACAGGGCTTATTGGCTCATACAGAGAGACGCAAGGGAGCTTACTGAGAGCTTACAGAGCAGCTCATACGGAGAGCTTACAGGGCGGCTCTTACAGGCCTCTTACAGAGAGCTTAGAGTGCTCTGGCAGCTCTTACAGCTCGTTGTGCTCGTAGGTATCTTCTCCAGAAATCGGCCTCATGATTATCTTAACTCGCCCGTTAACTAAGCGGGAGTTGACGAAACACTCAAATTTCGGATCTATTAAAGGGTAATCAGAGTACTCGCCAAAGCCTGGCCAGCGAGTTTCCCTTCTGGCCTCCAAATGGGCGATTAAGCTTTTGGCGACCGTTAAGCGCTCTTTAAACTCCCAGATGCCGGCTAGCTCGAAGAGATCGGCGGCTGGGAGGCTTGGGGCCATTTCAGATAATGCGTCGGTC
>JAITJB010000139.1 GCA_031279155.1 Deltaproteobacteria bacterium
GACGATAAGTGGTCCCTTTACGCGGCGATAGGCGGCAACCGCACCGACCACCCTATCGGATCCCAGCTCGCTAGGGTTCTCGTATAAAACCGGCATGATAGTCTGAGTATGGCTTTGAACGAATATGGGCGATCTATTTAAATAGCGATTACCCATGCGCTCGATAGCTGGCCTCATGGGCGGAACCACGCTTACGACCACCAGATCGGCCACGTCATTAAACTTGAGGCCATTTAACCTTAAAAAGCCCTCTAAAACCAAACCGAGTTCATCGCCAGAGGTTTTCAAGCGGGTGACGCTGCGCCAAGTGTGGATCATAGATTTTCCTACCCACAGACCGAACTTGATGTTGGTGTTACCAACATCCATGGTAATCAAGTTCATTGGCCCTTTTGGGTCAATATTCACGATAAAATCCCCTCCACGCCGGAAAGCCGCTGGAAAGCCGATGCTACGTCGGCTTTCCAGCATAGATTGTTAAGCCCCACTTAAGGGTAAAGCAGCCCCCAAACAATCGCCGACAGGTGGGCTATAACCCATCAGAGAGATATTGGGGCTAGATATAATCAGGGTCGCTAAAGCCTTAAAACCTAAAACCAACGTTTGATCCATACAAAGCTTGCTCCATGGAAAGCAATGAGTTTTTTATTCTAAAACAGTATTAGTTTACTTTTTAAAATCAAACTTAATATTAAAAGACTTAAATATATCTAGACATTGCGCAGTTAACGGAGTAAAAGTAATATTATAATTAGATTTAATTATCTTTAACGCTTCAACAGATTTTAGCAGTTCAGTTAATGTAAGTTTATATATGTCTTTATTTTTTTTCATTACACTATATATCCTTGATATAATTATTAAAGATATTATCGTGACAAAGAGCTTGCTATCATGAATTCTAAGGTTGTGTAAACCTAAATTTTGTTTAATTCTATAAAAATATTTTTCAATAATATACTTAGTTTTATATATATCTATTATATCATTACAACTTAAAGTTAAATCATTAGTTACTACAATTAACCATCCAATATTTTTTAATTTTTGTTCAATTTTCTCAGTATTAATTGTGATATTATAATTATTAGCTGATTCTTCTTTATTAAAAATTAAATAATCATTATAATATTTATTTAAAATATATTTTGATGGATCTAAACTGGCTTTATCACGCAAATAAATTGCTTCATTATATTTTGATTCTCTTTCTTGAGAATATAATCTATTATTATAATAGACACAATAATTTAATAGATTTTTGTCATCAAAATTTTGATTAAATGAATATCCAAATAAAATATCATTATTAATTTTAAATGCTTCGCTATTATTAAAGCTATCTTTACCTTTGGCTATGATATTTTCAGAATTTTTTTCATTCAATGGAATATTAATTATAAATTTACATTTATCTTGCATTTTTGAAAGCAATAAAATATTATTTTGGCTATAAAATGTTTCATCCAATACTATTTTATAATTTTTATCTGATAAAAAATCAATTTGACTGAGATAACATTGTAAAGTAGAGACATCATTTGTGTTGCCTGCAAAAAGAGATGAAAATACCGGCAGCCCTGATTTTTCACCAAATAGCATACAAAAATTTATTAGGTCTAGATTGTCGCTATCTCGATTATGACAAAATTCTATATCATTGAAAAAACTAGAATACGATGATATAGACGAGATATCTAAGGCTAAATATTCATTTTCACTTTGTAAAGCCATCCATAAATCAAAAAAATTAATTACATGATCATAATTAATATCATTTAACAAATCATTTATTTTTTTATAGTTTAAATCAGGTTTTTCAAAGTAAGTAAAATAGTTTTCGGTCCAATTTTGGCAATATAAAATTGACTCATTAGTAGTTACTAAAAAATATGATAATGTTAAAATTTCTTGCCATTTATCAGGAAATACTTTCATAAGAATATCTGTAAGACCAATCTCACGAGATACAGAATCTAATAATAAATGCGTACCTAATATTTTTACCGATGAATCAGATAAAGTACCTGATAATATATAATTATTTGATGGATACTGTTTTAAAATATTAGTATTTTTAATATCTTTATTTGTATTAAGAAATGTTTTTGTCTTTAAAAAACTGCCGAAATCAACATATTTTGGAATTTCTCTAAATGGAATTTCTCTTATAAAATATAAAGAAATAGATTGTTCCTTTAAAAGTTGTAAAAAATAATCTGAATAAATAATTTCTCCTGTCTTTTCGTATTTATGCGCGATGATTTTCTTATCGTTTCTAGGTCTATTTTTGCTGTCTCTATATGAAAATGTTCTATACACGGTTATTGTACCATTTCGATTCAATGTTGTGA
Organism: Deltaproteobacteria bacterium; assembly: GCA_031279155.1. Taxonomy (GTDB): domain Bacteria; phylum Desulfobacterota; class Desulfarculia; order Adiutricales; family Adiutricaceae; genus JAISWF01. Next base: position 2,355 of record JAITJB010000139.1, read on the forward strand.
TACCTGCCATGGGACGCCTCCATCGTATTGATCAAGGTATGGATCAAGGTTAACATATTTTTGGGGTCTGTCAAGAGAAATCTTGGGTTCCTCGTTTTTTTTGTATGGATCAATTCTCCGGGATTAAAGTGTAGGCTTAAGATGCACCCCGACCTAATTTAGACCAACTCCGTATGCTCATGGCTATTATCAATGATATTTAGACCTTATCCCAGGAGACACCCAGGCAACTGGGCCGAAGAAGAGGGCGCAGTTGGGTTAATCAAAAGCCGCCTGCTCCCCAATAGATTTTATCTCTTCAGCCGTCAGATTGTAAGTTTTAAGTATGAAAATTTGATAAAAGGTGCCTTTTGCCAACCCCTAAGGCCCGACTATTTAAGCCTAGGATGGCTGCGGCCTTATCACGGCCTTACCCTTCCTTCCTACCCTCCCTCCTTCCTTCCATCCCTCCTTCCCTCCCTCCGCCCAACCAACGGACAATTTCTGGTCTTCCCTACATTGTGCTCCATGTTCCTGGCCTTTCATAATCCGAGCCTATCCATATTCCGGGCCCCTAGGCCTTAGTCATTAGTCAGTCAACAAACAAATCAATAACAAAGAGGACCGCAAGCAGTCCTCTTTTGGTTTTTTTGGTCTTTTTTTTTGACCGGTTAGCTGACTAAGTTTAGCTTAAGACGGCAGATTTCCTAGGCCAGGCTCTGGCATGGGGGCTGTCGGGGGTTCTGACGATTCAACCAGGCTCTGAGCCCTTTGGCGGGCGTCGGCCTTGCGGAAGAACAGCATGTAGCAGACCGGGACCAAAAACAAGGTGATAAAGGTCGAGGTTGTTAGGCCCCCTATCACCGCCCGGCCTAAGGGAGCTTCGGCTTCCCCGCCTTCGCCGTAGCCCAAGGACATGGGCACTAGGCCCAAAATGGTGGTTAGCGAGGTCATGAGGATGGGCCTTAGCCGCCGGCGGCCAGTCTCAGTTAAGGCTTCAAGTAACGGCATCCCGTCGCGCCGCCTTAAGAGGTTAGCGTGATCGGTTAGGATAATGGCGTTATTGACTACGATGCCGGCTAACATGATGACCCCGATAAAGGAGTTGATATTAAAAGCCGTGCCCGTTAAGAAGTGGGCCCAGATTACGCCGATGGCGGCAAAGGGAACCGAAAATATGACTACCAGCGGCCCCCTGACCTGCTCAAACTGGCAGGCCATGACCATATAGACCAAGAAGAGAGCTAGGGTTAAGACGGTAAAAAGCCCCCGAAAGGTCTTGGCCTGCTCTTCAGCTTCGCCTGAGAAGGCGTAGCTAAAATCACTACCCATGGGGAGCTTTTTTAGCTCTTTATCGATGTCAGCTACCACCTCGCCTAAGTTTCGGTCGGTCAGATCGCCATAAAGGGTCACCACCCGGGCTTGGTTTTTGCGGGTAATCTTTAACGGCCCTGTGCCGGGCACGGCTCTAGCCACATTGGAGAGGATGACCTTTTCCCCCAGGGCGTTGGTCACCGGTAGCTTCATGAGTTCATCTATGGAGATATGCTCAGAATCTTTTAGTTTTACGATAATATCGTACTCTTTACCGTTTTCCCGGTAGTAGCCGGCCGTTGTCCCGCCTAAGGCCGTCTTAATAAGCCTAGAAATAGCCATGACGCTAACCATGGCGTCAGCGGCCCGGTCGCGGTCAATGACTATGAGTTCTTCTAAGGTCGCGTCTTCGTTGGAGAGATAGACGTCAGAGACCCCGGGCACTTTCTCAATAATCTCCTTCATAACCTTAGAGAGGCGGTCGGATTCCACCAAGTTGTTGCCCCTAAGTTCTACTTGAATGCGGTCTCCACCGCCGGCGCCAACTAGAAAAGATTGGTCGGCTCGCAAACGGACGGTGGCCCCGGGAAAGACTAATTTAGGCCTTAAAGCGTCTAGGATATCAAAAACCGAGCGCTCCCTTTCGTTAACCGGAAGTAATTTAACCATCAATTCAGCCGTGTGGCTGCCCTTATCCCCCCGTCCGCCGGTACCGCCGATGTCTGAGGCGGTTGCGATCCTCTCGGGCACTTCTTGGCTGACGATATTTTCGATTAACCTAAGCGTTTCCGAGGTCTTCTCAACCCTGGTGCCGGGCTCTAAGGTTAGTTTGACGTTAAAGCGGCTCTCATCGGTTCTAGGCATAAACTCCGTTCCGACCTTAGGTATCAACAAAAGAGAAGCCCCTAAAGCCGCAATGGAGATGATTATGACGGCCTTTGGGTGGCTTAAGGCCCAGGCCAGCCAGGTGGAGTAGGTCTTATCGACCTTTTTAAAGTATTTTATGCCAAAGTGGGGTTGACCAAACTTTCGGGGCTTAACTACTGCCTCTCCCTCGATAAGGACCCTAGACTCATTTGGGTCCTTTAAAAGCTGGCCAGCTAACATCGGAACTAAGGTTAGGGATACTAAAAGTGAAGAAGCCAGGGCAAAAGCGATGGTCAAAGAAAAAGGCCTAAACATGACCCCGGCTAAGCCGTCTAAAAAGACCATGGGTAAAAAGACCGATAAGGTCGTAAGCGTACTTGCGATAATAGCCCCGCTTACCTCATCGGTCCCGCGCGCGGCGGCGGAAGCCGCCGACATCCCTCCGGATCTGAGCCTAAAGATATTATCTAAAACCACGATGGCGTTATCGACCAGCATGCCCACGCCTAAAGCCAGAGCGCCTAAGGTTACGACGTTTAAGGTTAAGCCAAAAAAGTACATGGCCATGAAAGTGGCGATGATGGATATGGGAATAGATAGGCCTAAGATTAAGGTACTGCGTAAGTGCTGGAGAAAAATTAAAATGACGATGATGGCTAAAAGCCCCCCGGTAATGACCGATTCGGAGACGGTCCGTAGAGAGGCCTCGATGTAAGAAGCGCTATCGAAGAGCGGAAAGACGGTAATATTTGTTAGCGAGGTATTTATCTCGTCAATGGCTTTATTGGCCGATTCCGATGCGGCCACAGTGTTAGCGCCAGACTGCTTAAAGACGCCCATAAACATGCCGTCTAAACTATTTACGCGGACGATCCTAGTAACCTTGGCCCAACCATCGTAGATATCAGCTAGATCGCGGAGCCTCACCGGGGCTCCGCTCTGGCTTTTGGCCACCATGACCGAACCCAATTCACTTATATCGGTAAATTCTCCTTTGGTGCGGACGGCTACCGAGAGCCGGCCTCGGTCGACCTCGCCGCCGGCTTCGGTTAAGTTTTCACTTTGGATTTGACTGACCAAGCCGTACAGGTCAAGGCCCTGGGCTTTAACCCTAGCTTGATCGACTTCAACTCTGATTTCTCGCTCCAAGCCTCCGAAGGCTGAGGCTGAGGCCACCCCTTCGCTTCTTTCTAAGCGGTAGCTAACTTCATCGTCAATGTAGGATTTAAGATCGACCGGATGAAAGTCTGAAGCTACGCCCAAAAACATAATAGGCCTTGAAGCGATATCAAACTTTTGGATTAGGGGCCGCTCGATATCATCTGGCAGACGCCTAATCACCCGATCGATGCGGTCTCGGATATCGTTGGTGGCTTCATCTAAATTAGTGCCCCAGACAAACTCAATAAAAATGCTGCTAGAGCCTTCCATGGATGACGAGCTTAGGTTTTCCACCCCCGGCACAGCCACCAAGACTCGCTCCAAGGGTTTGGTTATCTGCTCTTCCACTTCTGAGGGCGAGGCGTTTTCATAAGTGGTCCTGACCGTAATGATGGGCATGGTTAATTCCGGCATTAGATCTAGCGGAATACGACCCAAGGAAAATAGCCCCAAGACCACGACGATTAAAACGGCCATGGTGGTAAAAACGGGCCGCTTAACTGAGGCCTCAGCTAAACTCATGATTGCCCTCCATCTGATGGCGAGGTGCTTTCACCTATGGCGCCGGCCTCTTTATAGCCATGACCATCTTGGAGCAGGTGCTGGCCTAAGATGACTATGGGGCCATCGATTTTTTCTACTCCCACCAGTTCCACAAACCCGTTTTCCGTTAGCCCCAAGGTTACTGGCACTTGGGTAACCGTTTCCTTTTGGGGATCGGCCACAAAGATGACGTAGCCGTCTACACGGCGGAAGGGCACATCTTCAGCCACGCTCCAGACATTTTTGTGCTCCTCGAAGACAAAGACCACGTCAGCGTACATACCGGGCTTAAGTTTGAGATCGGGGTTGGCGACCTCTAGTTCTAGCCTAGCCTGCCGGGAATCGCTCGAGAGCACAGGGGCCACCCTTAGTACTTTAGCCGTAAAAGTTTGACCAGGGAAGGCTTCGGTCGAAAGAGTGGCTTCCATGCCAGGGAAGAATTTGGGATAATCTTTTTCGATGACGCTAACATCAACTAAAAGCGGGTCGATTGAGACTAGCTCGTATAAAGGCGTGTTAGCCGTAACCAGCTGTCCCTCGGAAACTAAGCGCGATCCAACATAGCGGTAATCGCCAGTGACGCTGTCATTTTGCGGCCAGTTAGCCGTAATCTTAGTATAGGAGAGCTTTAATTGGGCGTCAGCTAACTGATTTCCGGCTGATTGTAGCTGGCTTTCGGCAACGTCCACCCTGGCTTTGGCTTGGAGGAGTTTATTTTGGACAGCCTCAAATTCTGATTGAGTGACTATGCTCTTTTTAGTTAAGTTTGATTGGCGCCGCATATCGCTTTCGGCTAATTCTAAGTTGGCCCGAGCTTCGGCTAACTGGGCCTCAGAGAGCCTTACGTTCATGGCCGCCCTGTCGCGGGCTAAGACGTACTCCTCATCGTCTAAGACGGCGACTGTTTGACCGTTTTCCAAGCGATCGCCAATATCAACTAAAAGTAACTTTATCTCGCCTGCGGCCTTGGTCGACAAAAAAAAGCGATTAGGCGCAGATAGAGACCCGTAGTACCTACTTAGCGATCGCATAGTCCCGAAATTGGCCCGGCCCAACTCCACGTAAATGGAATCGGCATTGGGCGGCGAGACAAAAGGAGAGGCCTGGCCATTAACCAAGCGGACAACAGTTAAAGCCGCCAAGATAAAGATGACCACACTTAGCTTTTTATGACGAGAGAAAAAACCTGCCATCTTTTCAGGCCCGCTTTTAGACTCTTGGCTTTGGTTCAAAACAGCCTCCAACCGTCGAGCAGTTTAATAAACAGCTCGAAATGAAGTATTAGTCAAATTAGAGAGGTTAATAGAGCTTAACTCCCAGGGGACACAGGGCCCCGAAAATATTATAGCAAATTACATACCAGAGAGTATTAGGCTTTATTTTAGCCGGGTTTAGCCTTTATGGAGGCGGAGAAAGCCTGGCTTAAAGGTAAAAAATTACCCTAGGCCAGGGTAAAATCCCCCACCTGACTTAAAAGATTAAAAGGCCTATAAAATATAAATTTCTGTCTATTTAATTTTTTTGGCACTTCCTTTCGTTTTGACCCGCGTCACTTTTAGAGGCTAGGCCGTTTAGACCCACGTCAATTATAGAGGCCAGGTCGTTTAGACCTGCATCACTTTTAGCCTCCCGTAAGTGGGCAAAAAAATTTGACTTATTGGCTCTTTACCTTTGGGCGTTTTGTGACTATGATAACCATTATTGAGGCCAAACTGGCTACGGCCAAAACGCGGATAGACAACGGATAGCCTTAGGCTAGGCCAAGGACAGACCACAGCTAGACCAACGATAGCCCGCAAATGACTATTTGGCTCTTATGCTCGTGGTGAGGCCTTCAGAAAATAGCGATATTGACTTTATAATGAACCATAAAGAGTCTATGGACTATAGAGACTCTATGGCCTGTAAAGACTCTAAAGCATCAAATTTACTGGGAAATTTTAATGCTTGATATCTCCTCACTAAACCCAAATCAGCTGGCTGCCGTAAACTGGGCTAAAGGACCACTATTGGTCCTGGCCGGGCCAGGCTCGGGCAAAACCCGCGTCTTAACCCACCGCATGGCCAAAATTTTAGAAGAATCTACTGGACAGCATTTCCGTTTATTAGCTCTGACCTTTACCAACAAAGCTGCCGGGGAAATGCGCACCAGGGTCGAAGAACTTGTCCCCAAGGAGCTAGGTCGAGTTAGGCTTACGACCTTCCACTCTTTTGCGGCTGAAATACTCCAAAAACATGGAAGCCACAATAATATTAGACCCGATTTTCAAATTATCGGTAGCGAGCTCGACCGCGATGCTTTCTTAAAAGAGGCCCTGAATGAACTTCAACGAGACGCTGCATTTTTAATACCGCCCGATCTAACTCGCTGCGAGCTTCTACCCATAATGACCCAATTACTCGACCAGTGTGTGCCCACAAGTAATCTTCAGAAGATCTTTAGCCTTTTTCCCGATCAAGTCTACGCTCAGCCAATAGCCAAAATTTATAAGGCCTATCGAGAAGCTTTGCACCGAGCCAATACCCTTGATTTTTCAAGCTTAATTACTGAATGTGTAGAACTTCTTACTAATTTTCCTTCTATTGCAACTCAAATTAGAAAAATATATCATCATATTCTTGTTGATGAGTTTCAAGACACTAATTCAGCACAATATACAATTCTATCTCTTTTAGCCGCTCCAAATTATTCAACTTTATTTGTTGTAGCCGATGACGATCAAATTATTTATCAATGGAATGGCGCAAGTATCGAAAGAATAAATGATTTAAAAAAGGATTTTCCTATTTCGGTCTTACAGCTGCCAGAAAACTATCGATGCCCCAAGGAAGTTATCCAACTGGCCAATGCTTTGATAGAGCATAACCCGGTTCGCACGCTCGAAAAAATGCCCTCACTGGCCATCAAAATTAATTGCCCTGACCAATCGGCCCAAATTGTAAGGGTTCAAGGTTTTGCTGACTTAAATCAAGAGTGCGCCTGGATTGCCAGAGATATTGAAGCTAGAAGCGTCGAAGAACGAGCTCAATGCGCCGTGCTGGCCCGAACGAAAAGGCTACTTTATCAAGTTGGCAAGTTACTTATTCTCAAAAACATACCAGTCTATTATACTAATCGCAACAATGAGTTTAATAGCCCGCCTTTTACTATGCTACATTCTATTCTTCGTTTAGTAAATTCTAAAGAAGACAAAATATCGCTCTCTCGTCTTTTAAATTCTTTTTATAAGCTTGAAGGCATATTTATTAATCAGGATAACGTTATTGCTAACTCTTATGCCGATGGCAAAGACTTATTACGGTCATGGCTTGATATTGTTTTAACTCGTACTAACATTAAAGATTCCACCCGGTCGCTTCTGACAACCGATATTAAACCTCTTTTACAGTCATTAAACTTTCAAAAATTTACCGATAGCCTTATTAATTGGGCTATTACTAAAAAGAATTCCAAAAATGAGGATTTTAATTATTATAATAGATATAATGATTTTAGCGATTTTAACGACGAATTAATAATTTGGAATGATTTCTTATCTGATATAACTAGTAAATTCGCGCCTGATGAAATCAGTTTATATCAGTTGCTCCATGAGCTCGATCTAACTTACAAGTCGCCGCCCAAACAAAAAAACGCCGTTTCTTGCTTGACGATTCATGGCTCAAAGGGCCTGGAATTTGGTCACGTCTATCTCATGGGACTCGTAGAAGATCACTTGCCCATTTGGCAGGCTACCCAAAGTGGCGATGACTCCATAGAGCTCCAAGAAGAACGTAGGTCTTGTTTTGTGGCCATTACCCGCACTCAGCAAACTTTAACCATGACGTTTTCTAATAGGTATTTTACTTTTCTCAAAGAGCCTTCGAGATTTCTCAATGAAATGGGTTTACTTCAACCGTCCTACTAATTTAGGCATTC
>JAITJB010000146.1 GCA_031279155.1 Deltaproteobacteria bacterium
GATGGGGGTAGCCGCCGGCTCTTTCGCTCCCGGCTCCGATCATGGCCATAACCGCCGGAACGCGAGAAGAAAATTCCGAAAAATCTTCCCCGCCTAAATTTAGAAAATTTATCAAAGCCCCGGGGCCCAGGGCGCCTATGGCAGCCGATCTCCCCAAGGCGGCCATGACGGGATCGTTAGTCATGGGCGGCTGCGAGCAGTAAAAATCAACGATAGCTTCGGCCCGAAAGGTCTTAGCAATCCCTTGGGCTATTTCAGTTAATCTTTTTTTGGGCTTATGGGGACCATTATCGCTGCCATCGAAGAGGTAGCGGATGGTACCTTCGAGCTCGACCTCATCGGGGATGATGTTGGCGGCCTTGCCCCCCTCAATGCGGCCGAAGACCAAAGAGGAAGTCAAAAAGGGATCGAGCTCGCGGCTCTGGAGAATTTGAAGGGCGCTGACGATGTGACTGGCGACTAAAATGGGATCTACGGCCGTATGCGGCGTGGCCGTATGGCCGCCTCGGCCTTTAACCTTAATCGTAAAGTGATCCATGCCGGCCCAGGTGACGCCGTCGTCTACGGCAATGCGGCCCAAGGGGATGGGGGCCCAGAGGTGGAGGGCTGCGGCCCCATCGACTTTAGGGTTTTCCATGACCCCGCTTTCGATCATGGCCAGGGCCCCGACCTCTTCTTCGTTGGGCTCGAAGACAAATTTTACCTGGCCTGGAAGATCCTCCCTAATCGATGACAAGATGCCGGCGCAGGCCACCAAGATGGCCGTATGGCCGTCATGGCCGCAGGCGTGCATGACGGCGGGGTTTTCCGATTTAAAGGGTAAATCGGTATCTTCTTTAACCGGGAGCGCGTCCATATCGGCCCGCAAAAGTAAGACCGGGCCAGGTTTTGAGCCCTTAAGTAAGCCGACAACGCCGGTCCCGGTTATGGGGCTTACGGTTATGCCTTCCATTTTAGATAAGCTATCGATGATGACTCTCTGAGTCCGGTGCTCCTGATAGCCTAGCTCAGGGTGGCGGTGGATATCCCGCCGCATGGCCGTCATGGAAGGAATTTCTGAAGTTACAAGTTTTTTAAAATCAAGCATGTTTTTACCAAAAACCTTTACCCTAGTTCGTCTTAAAGAGGGCTCAGGATGCCTCGCTTGTAATTGGTCAGGGGCTGACAGCCGTCTTGCGTAACTAAAAAGGGCTCACTAGATTCAAAGCCCAAATCGTCTTCCCAAATACCGGGCATCAGGTGAAAGGCCATATTGGGCTCTAAAATCGTCTTATCGCCGGGCCTTAAGCTAACCGTCCTTTCGCCCCAATCGGGGACGTAGCTGGCGCCTATTGAATAGCCTAAGCGCGAGGGCTTAACTACGCCGTAGCTCTTAATGGCCTCGCGCCACTTGGCTTCCACTTCTTCGGCGGTGACGCCGGGCTTAATGAAGTCTAGGACTTTGGAGACTCCATCTAAAACGGCATCGGAGATATGTTTTAATTTTTTAGGCGGATCGCCTAAAAAAACCGTCCGCGAGAGCGGGCAGTGATAGCGCTTGTGGACCCCGCAGAGTTCTAAAAGCACTAAATCGCCCATCTGATAGTCGCGGCTAGGATCCCATCCCAAGTGGGCGCAGGTAGTTCTCTCGTTAGAGGGCATGATGGGGAAGATGGCCGGGTGATCGCCAGGGGCCTCATCGGTCCCTAAAACGCAGGCGCTGTAGACGGCGGCCGCCGCCGCCCGCTCTTTTAAGCCCGGGCGGATGGCGTTAACGGCCGCGTCCATAACTTTTGTGCAGACTATGGAGGCTTTTTTAAGATAGCTTATCTCAGTGGGGCTCTTAACTAGCCGGCACCAATTGACTAAACCGGTAGCTTCGATGGGAAGGTAGCCTAATTGTTGATTTAAAACTTCAAGGCATTTACCGGTAAACCAATAGTTATCCCATTCGCAGCCCAGCTTCTTTTTTTCTAAGCCCTTCTCCCTTAAGATATCGGCCACAAAGCTCATGGGGTGCTTTAGGGGGTTTTGGACATAGTCATCGGCGTAAGGCCTGATGCTATCAGCCGATAGCCAGGTGGTGATTTTAGCGCCATTACCGTCCATGCCCCGGCCCCACCAGATGGGTTCGTTGAGATCTAAGGCCACTAGCAGGCCCTGGTGGACGTAGAAGGACCAGCCGTCATAGCCGGTCAGCCAGTGCATGTTGCTGGGATCGCTAATGAGTAGGGTATCTAGGCCCTTAGCTTCCATGGACTTTTTAACTTTAGCTAGCCTTTGGCTATATTCTTGTAAGGAAAATTCCATAATAATTCCTTTTAGGGGAGTATCAGCACCAACCCCGGTAAAGCATGGCGGCTCGGATTTTTTGTAAGGCCAAGGCCCAGGCGGCTTGGCGGAAGGGAACTTTCCGCTCGTCGGAAAATTGCTTCGAGGTAGTGTAAGCTAAAGTGATCCTAGACATTAGGCGCTCTTTAACGGTTGTTAAAGTCCAATAGTCATTGGTCAGCCCCTGGGTGCGCTCAAAATCGCAGACCACGGCGCCGCCGCAGTTGGCCACAACATCGGGGACCACGGTTTTGCCTAAATCTAGTAAGATGGCGTCAGCTGGCGGGGTGATGGGGGCGTTGGCCGCTTCCACGATAAGCCTAGCTTTAATTTGTGAGGCGTTACTTTCATCGATGACGTCTTGGACGGCGGCGGGAATTAAAATATCGCAGTCAATAGTCAAAACCGAATCATTGAGAGCTTCGCTACCCTCAAAATCCGAAACGCGGCCGGTTTTTTGGGCGTGTTTTATTAGCCCATCGATATCTAAGCCGCTCTTGTTGGCTATGGCCCCAAAGACGTCGGATACGGCCACAATCTTGAAGCCAGCTTCCCAGAGGGTCTGGGCGGTGATGGTTCCCACTTGACCGAAGCCCTGGATAGAGACTTTAGCCCCGGGTTTTAAGCCTAAGTTTTCAGCGGCCATGACGGCGCATTTGGCTACGCCCCAACCGGTAGCCTCGTGACCGCCTAAAGAGCCGCCTAAGGCCGCAGGTTTATCGTTAATGGCCGCCGGGGAATGGATACCGGTAATTTGCTCGTATTCATCGAGCATCCAGGCCATGGCCCGCCCGTCGGTGCCGATATCGGCCCCGGGGACGTCGCAAAAAGCTCCTTTGGGGAGGAGCCTCCGCATAAAGCCCCGGACGAGGCGCTCGTATTCGCCTTCAGAAAGTTTACTTGGATCGGCTTTAATGCCGCCTTTGCCGCCGCCAGCCGGGATATCGGCCACCGCGTGCTTGATGCTCATAAATAGAGAGAGGGCTTTAATTTCCTGAGGCGTAAGAGAGGCCCGGATTCTGGTGCCGTCTTTGGTTGGGCCAGTAGCGTCTTGGTGGAGGCTGCGGTAAGCCGTAAAAAGCTCTTTTCGGCCATCATCGCGCCTAAGAGGTATCGTAAACTCCGTAAACCTCATGGGGCAGGAGAGTCTTTCCACTAATTCGGGTTCGAGATCAATAATCTTGGCAGCCTTAGAGAGGTTTAGGCAGGCTTCTTGCCAGACATCTGTCATTGTTACTCCGTGATAGGTAGCCTTACGGCGGGAATATTGGGTTTAGAGGCTCTTTTGATTAGGATATGGGTACTTGGCTTTTGGTACTTACTTTAGGATCTTGCTTAGGTTCTTGTTTTAGGTTTTTGTTTAGGTTCTTGCTTAGGTTCTTGCTTTAGGTTTTTGTTTTAGGTCCGTGCTTGTGGATCTTGCTTTAGGATCTTGCTTTTGGATCTTGCTTTAGGATCTTGCTTTGAGATCTTGGGTTCTTGGTTTGGGTTTGGAGGGGGGTATCCCCCCTCTAAACCCATATTGCTATTTCTTAGCCGCCGCCGCCTCTAAGGCCTCGCGCTCAACCTTAAGGGTATCGAGCAGTCTTTGGCCTTCGGGGCCGGCCATTTTAACGAAGATGGCTTCGATTTGTGGGGCCTTGGCCCTGAAGGGGGCCTGCTCTTCGGGCGTGAGCTCATAGAAGACTAGGCTTGGCTTTTTTTGAGCCATAATCTCTTTGCGCTCAGCGTTCATTTTATCGGCTTCGGCGATGGTGTAGCCTACGGAATCCTGAGCCGCCTTAACGATGGCGTCTTGGATGTTTTTGGGTTGGGCATCAAACCAGGCTTGATTGACGACAAAGGTGGAAACAAAGGGCATTTCAAAGGGGTTGGTGAAGTAGTCTTGCTGCTCATAGAAGCTCATCTCTTGGTGAGCGAACAGGGGCTGAATATTGGCGTCGAGTTGGTTTAATTGCAGGGCCGAATAGATTTCCGAGTACGAGATCTGAAGCGGGTTGGCTCCATAAGCCTTGTAGATTTCGGCCAATAGCGGGTCGCTCATGACGCGGATGCGGAGGTTTTTAAAATCATCGAGGTTTCTAAGGGGCTTATTCGATGACCACTGCTGCCAGCCCTCAGGGAAGATGGCCAGTAACTTCATGCCGTTGGCCGCGTAAGCTGCGCCTAAGATTTCATAGAGAGCTTTTGAGCTGGTCATGAGCTCTTTATTGACTTCCATATTGTTGGACCAGATATAGGGGACGCCAAAGATCCGGACCATGGGGATAAAGGAAGCCAGGTGCGAGGTGGGCATGTCAAATTGAATGACGCCGTTCATGACCTGTTCGGCCATGTCGCCAGCGTCGCCTAAGACGCCGACCGGAAAGATCTGGAGATCTAGATCCGGGGCCGATGTTAACAAGAGTTTTTTAAAGTTCTGGGCATAGGTATCTTGGACTGAGCCGTCGATTTCCTCCATACCCAATTTGGCCTCAATTTTGGCCGCCTGGGCTACCGGGCCGTAAATGAGGCCCAGAGCTAGTAAACAGATAAGAGCTAGAATCTTTAGCGATTTCATAAATTTCCTCCCGAAAAATTTCGAGTCCGTTGGGCTCGACCATAAATGGCGCTTTTATTTAGCGCAAAATCCTCATCGGCTGTAGGCTAAATCCCGTAAAAATAGTGAGATTTGCGGGAAAAAGATTATCAAGATAACAGCTAAAATATAGGCAAATAAAAAGCCCCATATTCGGCTGATGGTTGAAAAGTACGATTGTCGAAATACGGCCATGGCCGTAAAGATGTTACAGCCAAAGGGCGGGGAGACGGCGCCAATGGCCGCCTGCATGGTAATGATTATGCCGATTAAGACCGTATCTAAGCCGGCGGCCACGACCTGCGGGTGAAATATTGGCGATAAGATCATGATAGCTACGATGGAGTCGACAAACATGCAGGCGATAAAATAAGAGACGGCAATGACAAACATTAAGTAGATAGCTGTAGGATCGCTTCCGATAATGGTGGGGAGTATCTTATCGGGCACTTTAGCAAAGCCAACTATCCAGGAAAAAACCGCGCCCATGGCTAGGAGTATAAAGACCACGCCGGTAACTAAGCCGGTATTTAAGGCTAGCTTATAGATATCCTTAAGCCCGATATTTCGGTAGATTAAAA
>JAITJB010000305.1 GCA_031279155.1 Deltaproteobacteria bacterium
ATTCCGGGCTCGACAAGAGGCCCAGGCGCTAGCCTTGAAGGAACTAGAGAGTGATGATGACGACGGAGAAGAAGAAGAGGAAGACGAAGAGGAAGAAGAGGAAGAAGAAGATGGCGGTGATAGCGATGATCATCATGGCAACCAGGATAGTTTCGATAACGATGCTGGCCAAGGTAAAATTGAAAGTCAAGGTCAGCCTGTTAACGGCCAGAGCCCCAAGGCCCTCTTGCCAAGCTAACTTCCATAGCTTATTTCTGAGCTAAATTTTAGATCCCAACCCCGCCCGAAAGAAAGGAACCTAAGTTAATAGAAAAAAACCGACCGAAGGGACTAACCCAACGGTCGGCTGCCTGATTGACCGGCCCCTGTCAGGCCAAAAATGTGATTACTTAAAAGTCGCTAAAACAGCGGCGGCCCCGGCCTGAGCCACGGCCATGTCATTGGCTACCGAGCTACCAGAGACGCCAATGGCCCCAATAATCATCCCGTTCTTATCCTTAATCAGCTCGCCGCCCCCGAAAATTACCATACCATCGTTAGTCACCTCAATGCCGTAGAGTTCCTGCCCGGGAACGGAAGCGTCATGGAGAGTACTGGTAGACATATTTAAGCTGCGAGCGGTTTTAGCCTTTTTAATGGAGATATCGACACTGGCCAGGAAGGCCCCATCCATGCGGACAAAGGCTTTGAGGTTGCCGCCAGCGTCAACGATGGCAATATCCATTAAAGTGCCCTGCTCTTTGGCCTTGGCAATGCCGGCGTTAATGGCTACCTGGGCCAGTTCCAAAGTGATATCGCCCGGTAGGTACAAGCCGGCCCCGGGATCTTGGGCCCAAGCCGCCGGGGCGACTGTCAAAATAAAGGCGGCCACCAAGGTACACAACAATTTTTTCATGATTCTTTCCTCCAAGATAAAAATAATAATTTTATAATAATAGCGACAGGGACTGGCCTCTTTATGGAAAGACAATTGAGCGGCCCAAAAAAAACCAAGCACAGCCAAGAACAGCCCAGAACAGCAATAACCAGTAATGAACAGCTATGAACCAAACGTAACCATGTTATACTTTTGTCACGTTATGTCATGTTTAGTTGCCTATGGCTTGGTCAACGAGCAATTATTTAAGGGCATTTAAATGATTATACAATTGTAAACCAAAAAGGTAAATATTATGGCCTGTTTTTTTTAGCCAACTAGTTATCTTGTCAAGGCTCAACTCTGAGGCTATAATCTAAGGTAGTAAAGGCTAAAACGGCCTTTAGCCAAATTGCAAACAGCCAAGTCTTAAACAGCCAAGTTTCAAATATCATGTCTCAAATTGCCAGGTCTCAAACAGCCAAGCTTCAAATTGTCAAGCTTCAAACTAAGCCGGGAAACTATAATGAATAAAAATGGAAAAATCGTGGCCATCTGCCTGAGCGAAAAAAAAGGCACGGCCAAGCATGTCATCGAACAAGGTCGCCTTTTAGTCGACCACGGTCTGGAAAATGACGCCCACGCCGGTAATTGGCACCGCCAAGTCAGCCTTTTGGATTACGGCCAGGTCGAGGCCTTTAACGCCAAAGGGGCCAAGGTCGACCACGGGGCCTTTGGCGAAAATATTTTGGTCTCAGGTATTGATCTAAGATCCATCCCCATCGGAACCCGCCTCTTGGTCGGCTCGGCCACCTTGGAGGTGACGCAAATAGGTAAAGAGTGTCACAGCCACTGCGAGATATTCCACCGGGTTGGCGATTGCATCATGCCCCGCGAGGGCATCTTCGCCAAAGTCTTAAGCCCCGGCGAGATCAAATCCGGCGATGCGGTCACGGTCATGGCCGAATAAAGCTCTGTAAATCAAACTTCACACCTAAAAACGGCCTCCTCGGGAGGCCTTTTTTAGGTGTGAAGTTGAGATCACGTTTGGAGTTAATTGCTCGTTATTTATAAAAATTTTCAATTTTCCTAGCCGATTAACCTCTCCCCTCAAGTAGTGCGCAACTAAATTCACAGCCCCCTTTCAAGCCGCGCCCCAGAAATTCCCATTTTTAGTGTGAAGATCCTTTCACGTTAGAGTTCGTCCAGATAATACCCCAAAATTAATAAAAAAATATAAATCCTCCTTAGCCAATTAGCCAAAACTTCTTGGGCCTCGAAGATATTTTCTTGGGCCCGAGAGCTTTTTGTGTCAAAAGTGTGAAGCGAGATTTACAAAAAACTTTGTTGGCCTCGGTAAAAATCGCATAAGTTATCGATTTTAATGGGTAAAACGCTTTGGCACGCTAGTTGCTATGTACCTTATCAGAAATTGAAAGCCTGGAGGCCAACCATGAACTCGACACTTTCGACTGATAATGCATATAGAGAATTAAACCTCCCCCAAGGAGCTAGCGAGAGGGAAATTAAGACCGCTTTCCGGCGCCTAGCCAAAGATTGCCACCCTGATGGACAAGGCTCAGTTGATGTTGATAAATTCCGCCGGGCCTACAATGCCTACCGCAGCCTGATGAAGAGCTTTCATATTGATAATTCCAATTTCGCCAAATCGGCGGAACCTAGCTTGCATTTTGTCTTCGATGGTCGTAGGTCGATGGGGCTTGATGTCTACTACGATTTAGCTTTAGTAAAACCCGATTTTAACCTAGGCTTTAAGTTAGTCATCCCCACAGAGGCCTTTACGGCTTGTCCGCGCTGCTTAGGTCAAGGTCAGACCCTAGGCCCGCTAAACGCCGGTAGTAACGTCTACCGCCCCCAGGTCTGCCCTAAGTGCCATGGCCTTGGCTCGATTAAGACCTTCAAAAATTTAGCCGTGACTATAACCCGCGAGATGGCTGAAAAGGGAAAATTCCGGCTCAAAGGCGCTGGCGCCTACCTCCCCAAGCAAGCTCGTCGCGGCGACTTAATAGTGAGCCTTAGGTTTGTCGATCAACTGCCCAAAGGGCACTAGTTTAAGTTTTTTTATCCGCCCGGGCGAAAACAATCGCCCCCTTGTTTAACCACCAAAAAAGGAGGCGCCTTACGAAAACTAGGACCTGAGACCAGAGAGCTCTTTGGGAAGCAAAGCCCAAGATACTTATGGCCAAAGGTCAAGCGCGAAAAAATAGGTTCACCGATGACAAGAGGGCTTTGGCCCTTTTGTCATTTTTAGAGTGATTTTTGCTATCTTTTTTAATAGCCTAAAAGCCTCTAGCTTAACCTAAAAAAAGTATTTGGCTATTAGTCCACCTTGTGGTAAAATAACCAGCGTTGTTGCCTCAGGCAGCTTTACCCTGGCCTTTTGCTCCTGTCTATGACTCTTTTATTAGTCATAGCCCGATGGGCTTTTGTCAAAATATATTTTCTATCTTTTTTCTTTTCTCACAGGCCCGACCAAGTTAGGCAAAAGCCTTAGGTTTTAGGCTCCACCTTGTTTTTTCATGCCCGCAATTTTCAACGCCCTCATCTAAACTAACTTTTTAACCTTATAATCCCTTTAATTCTCGTTACTTAAACATAGCCCAAAAAATAGCTTGTTTTTTTTCTCGCAGCGCTTTATTATTTTTTTTACGTTTGTCAAAAAACATTTTTTACTGGATATACACGTGCCCTCACCGGCTAACCATAATTTTGCCCGCTCGTTCTTACTATCAGTAGTTGTTCTTCTTTTAGCTACTGCGTCTTGCCGAACAGTGGAAAGTACCTCTAAGACCTCCGATTACATCAATTCGGCTTGGTCTTCCTTGATCCTCGGCCAACCGTCGGCGGTTAGGACCGATTATTTACTGCCCACAAACGTCTCCCTTTGCGGTGAGCCCCTGCCCCTTAATCGACCGGCGGTAAGGGAAAAACTTGAGTTTGAGTTTTTAACCGCCGTCAACCATAAGGCTCAAGTCGAACTGTGGCTGCGCCGGGCCAACCGCTACTTCCCCTTGATCGAAGCTGAACTTAAGCGCTACGGACTGCCAGATGATCTAAAATACCTGGCCGTAGCCGAAAGCGACCTACGGCCTTCGGTTAAATCCCACGCCGGAGCAGTCGGCCTGTGGCAGTTTATGCCCTCAACAGCCCGGCAATTAGGTCTGACGGTTAACAAAGAAGTTGATCTGCGCCATCTACCCGAGCCCCTCCTGCGCGCGGGGCTGACTTATCTCTCCAGGCTAAAGACAAAATTTGGTTCGTGGGCTCTGGCCATGGCCGCCTATAACGCCGGCGACGCTCGGATAAGCCGGGCCATGTCCAACCAGGGAACCACGGATTACTATGAACTGGACCTTGTCAACGAGACCGAACGGTATGTCTACAGGATTGCCGCCATCAAGCTGGTTTTGGAAGGGGCCAAAAGTTTTGGTTTTAACGAAAACCCTGAGCCTACCAACTGGCGTCCTTTAGAATTTGACGAGGTCAATCTGACCTTTACCCAACCCACCTCTTGGGCGGCTCTGGCCAAGGCCCAAGGCTGCGATTACAAAACGCTAAGATTGTTAAACCCTCATCTGGCAGCCCTCTCGCCTCTTAAAGGTGGACCATTTACCTTGAGGCTGCCCAAAAACCGTAATCCAACTCTTGGCACATGAATTGCATCAATTTAAGGTGGGTCTAGGGTGTTTCCGTTGAAGGCTAAAACCTAGAGCCGACGACTAGAGGTAATTGACTCTTTTACTTTGCTAAATGGATTTCAAAGTTAAGTCAATTATATTTGGAAGGTGTATGATGGCAACCGATCTGACCATTGGTGAAAAAGCTAAACAAATTCGACCGAGTTACACATGTAACTACGCTCAACAGTGTCTGTGGTATGAAACTACAGCGCCGACAAGTAATGTATGCGCTAATAGAAATACTTTAGCCTGTCAGAAAAGATGTGAGGAGGTTTTCGGCAACAACGATGAATTAATTGTCCTTAAAGGGACAGCTTATTAATTTTTGATTTCGCAACTTATCTAGCCTTATTCAAATCAGCCAGTTTTTTTTGGCCGCTATCGCAAGTCCCAAGGTAATAGCCAAGTTTTTTTTCCGAGCTATTAGCCGCCGTCTTAGGGACTTGTTATCTACCAAAGGGCTTTATAATCTCTTAAGCCCTTGTTTTTGGCCGGCCTTAAAAAATATCATAATTCAAAGCTCGCTCGCTAAGAACACTTGATAGTTTACCGCCTAAGCCCCAAACACAAGCTGACATAAACTTAAACCAGCCCGAAACCCCTTGAAGGAATCCTGCGGCTGAGAAAGGTTATGTAGACCAAAATTTCTTTTGAGCCTTCTTTTTGTATTAGACTAGCCCCCTATAAGATCAATGTTTGCGTAAATTTCCCCTTTAAAAGGGGTTTTTCATTTATCCTGCCAAACGATGGCAAATTTTGGCAAAAATTTTGGCCCAGATTTTAAGCCAAAAATTTAGCCAAAACTCTATGCCCTGTGGTGTATCGGCAACATGGGTTTAAGCTTTAGGTCGTCTCGGCTTTAAGCGTTTTCTTTTTTCCACGGTTTCCCATGCGTTATCGGAAACTATCCCAAAATAACATGTCCAATAAAATGACCTCCAGGCCTAAGATAATTTTTACCGATTTTGATGGCACCATCAAGCCGCCCCATGGCCAGGTGGCCGCGTCCGATCTAGCGGCCTTGCGTAAGCTGGGCCGTTTGGGCGTCATTAGAGTGGTGGCTACTGGCCGCAGCCTATACTCGTTTGCCCGCGATTACCCGCCAGAAATGGAATTTGACTATCTCATTTTCTCTTCGGGTCTGGGCCTCTGCCCCTGGAATAATTTAAATAATTCGAGGGCGTCTAACCAAAATGCCCCGGCTCAACTCATCTTTTCCCACCAATTTAGCCAAAAGCAAATCGCTCTGGCCCTTAAGGCCTCAATAGAACTCGGGCGGGGATTTTTCGCCTTCCAGCCCCCACCCAACTGCCATTGTTTCGTCTATTTAGCCCCCGAAATCTATCCCCCGACCCAAGGGTTTTTAGACCGCCTGCAACTCTACGCCCCTTTCGCTATCCCCTACAATGGTCAGGATCTTGGCCCTAGAGGGCAATTTTTAATTACCGCCCCCTTCGATCAGATGCCGCCAGTTAGGGACGGCTTTGAGCAGATGGCCCCGGGCTTATCTTTAACTTACTCTTCCTCGCCCTATGGAGACCGGGCCCTTTGGCTGGAAATATTTCCCCCTAATGTCTCCAAAGGCTCGGCGGCTAAGTTCTTAGCCGAATCCTTAGGCCTTACTAGCCAAGAATCCCTTGCTATCGGAAATGATTATAACGATCTCGATCTCCTAGCTTGGTCGGGACAATCTTACCTGACCTCTGACGCCTCACCTAAAATCCGCTCCCTTTACCCGGCAGCCCCGGCCTCGCCTGACGCCCCTCTATCATGGCTACTATCTAAGCTTTTTGGCGTTTAGCTATAAAAATGCGTTTTGACACTAAACTTACTATCTTTGAGCTTAGAATTAGTCCATCGTCTGACTTAAGTTTACTCGAGCCTAAGGCCTTAGCCGCCCGCTTAGGACCTTGGGCCGAACTTTTAAAAGGCGTCCACTTTGAGGAAGATTTTGCCTTCCTATTTTTTACTGGCCAGCCCGATCTAACTTCTTTCCTTAATTCAACGCCTTGGCTCGATCTAAGAGAAGTCCACCACCTGCGCTACGATCAGTGGCAAGACGGGGCCTTAAGCCCGCCTATTCGGCTAGGCCCCTTAGAAATACTCCCGCAATTTGGGGACATTGACGATCCTATAAAGCCAAATCACACACAGCCCGAGCAAGACCAAGCTTTAAGAAAATCGGCTCTAAAAATCGATCCTGGCCTGGCCTTTGGCTTTGGCGGCCACCCGACGACTTTGGCCTGTTTGGAGTTTTTGATTAGAATCTTTAAGCCCGGAGCTATAATTAGCGAGCCTATTCCTACAACGGTCTTAGATTTAGGCTGCGGCACCGGGGTGCTGGCCTTGGCGGCGGCTAAACTCGGGGCCCTAAAAGTTATAGGCGTCGATCACAGCCACCTGGCCGTTGACTCGGCCAAAAAAAACACCCGGACCAATGGCTTATCGGACCGGGTGACAATTGAACGCGGGCTGGCCCAGGACTACGCCGGGGAGAAAGCCGAACTTTTGGCCGCCAACATCCCCATGTTTGTCTTAGAAGACCTAATAAAACTAGAAGCCTTTCTGGGCCGCCGCTATTTGGTGATATCCGGGCTGTTAGTTGAGGAAGGCGAGATTTTTTTGGCTAACCTAAAAAGGCAGTTAAATTTCAAGCTGACCGACGCCAAGCGATCGGATCGTTGGGTCAGCTATCTGATCCAACCTAGCTAAAAAGCCTCGGCCCCAAAGAGCCCGAACTCATAGAATGTGCATATGGTGGTGGCGGACGTTTTTCCCCCGGGCCATATAGATGGTCTCTTCGGCTAAATTGGTGGCGTGGTCGCCTAAGCGCTCTAAGTGCGCAGCTGTATTAATAATTTCTAGCCCCCAGGCCACTTTGTGGCCATCGGCGTAAACAGTCTCCAAAACCGTGGCCTTAATTAAGCGATTTAACTCGTCTATCTCATCGTCTAAGTCCAAAACCCCGTCGGCTAAAACCGGGTCGCGATCGTCAAAAGCCTTAAGAGCCTGATCTAGCATGGCCATGGTTCGCTCGGCCATGTAGGTCAGCTTTTCCGGAAAGGGATCGTGAGCCACCCCCTGACGTGACAATTCCCCTAAAACAAGAGTCCGCCGCGCCAGATTGGTGCCCAGATCGCCCACCCTCTCTAGTTCTGTCGCCAACCTAAGGCTGGAAGCCAAAAACCTGAGATCGCCAGCCACGGGTTGGTTGGTGGCAATGAGGTTAATGGCCTTATCGACGATAGAGTTTTCCATGTTATTGATAACTCGGTCGGCCACGATGACATTTTTGGCGCTCTCCTCGTCTCCGGCCACCAGGGCCTTGACAGCGTCTTCGAGCATCTTTTTGACTTCATGACCCATGGTTTCCAGGCTGGAGCGAAGACCAGCCAATTGACTGACAAATGAACCCACGACCATGGGGTACCTCCTAAAAAATCTAATCTTGAGCCCTTGGCTCAGCCGAAGCGACCAGTGATATAATTTTCTGTCCGCGTCTCTTTTGGTGATGTAAATAGCTCTAAGGTGGGGCCAAACTCTACCAGTTCTCCCATGTAGAAAAAGGCCGTGCGATCTGAGACGCGGGCTGCTTGCTGCATGTTATGGGTGACGATGACAATGGACATGCCGGCGCTCTTAATCCATTCCTCAACCTTGGCCGTGGCAATGGGATCAAGCGCGCTAGTGGGCTCATCCATCAAAAGGATGTCCGGCTCTTTGGCTAGTGCCCTGGCGAGACAGTCCCTCTGCTGTTGACCGCCGGAGAGATCGAAGGCCGTTTTACCCAATAAGTCCTTGACCTCATCCCAAAGAGCGGCGGCCCTTAATGCTTTTTCCACCACGATATCTAAATCAGCCGGCTTTCTTATGCCCACTAGCCGCGGGCCATAACAGATGTTATCGTAGATGGATTTGGGAAAAGGGTTGGGTCTTTGGAAGACCATACCGACCCTGCGCCTGATATCCACCGGGT
>JAITJB010000218.1 GCA_031279155.1 Deltaproteobacteria bacterium
CTTTTTAAAGGAAATATACCTCTCGCCCCAACTAGCCTTGGGGTAAGGGGTGACCTTCATGCGAGAGGCGGCAAAGTAGCAGTAGAGAGAAAATAAGAGAAAAACCAAAATGCCCGGGCCAATACCGGCGATGAAGAGCTCGCCCACCGAGCTGCCGGTGACCACGCCGTAGATGATCATGGCGATGCTAGGCGGTATTAGTAAGGCAATGCCCGCCGAATTTATGATTAAGCCGGTAGCAAAGCTATCGGAGTAGCCGTCTTCCATCATGCGCGGCCTCATGCTGCCGCCAATGGCCACCACCGTAGCCTGGCACGATCCGGAAACCGCGCCGAAGACGGTACAGGCGGCGACCGTGGTGATGGCAAGTCCGCCTTTGATATGGCCCAAAAAGCCCAAGACAAAGTCGGTTAACCTTCTGGCCGCCTGACCGCTGGTGATGATATCGGCGGCAAAGATAAACATGGGGACGGCAACTAAGGACAAAGGCTTGATGCCGGCAAGCATTTGTTGGGTCAGGTTCATCGGATCCATGGTGGAATAGTAGACCAAGACCACGGCCAGAGGGGCTATAATCAAGGGAACCATCATGGGGAAGCTTAATAGAAGAAGCGCGGTCATAAGTCCGAAAAGAAGGTAAAGCATATTATTCCCCTTTACCACTACCTTCGGCGCTTCCGAAGGTGGCCCTTTCGGTTTGCACGGTGAAGGCTTCAGGCTCGTTATCGAGGGAAACCGAGTAGCTAATCCAAGCCCCGGGGCTTATGAGATTTCGGATTAAAGCTAAACTATATTGGATGCCGGTCAAAAACATTCCGATAGGCATGACAATCCATACGTATTGGACCGGAACTTGAAGGATGGGGGAGACGCGGTGGAGAGAGGCGATTTTAAGGACGTATTTTAAAGAGAGATAGGTTAAGTAAAACATTACTATGGCCGTTATCGCCGAAACAAAGATGGCCAAGACCTTTCTCGGGACGCCCTTTAAGAGATCGCTTAACATCGACATTCGGATATGCATGCCCGAACGGGCGGCGTAGCTAGTTCCTAGGAAGGTGATATAGAACATCAGAAACTGGCTGACCTCTTCGGTCGATGGTACGCTCGAATTAAACATCCTTAAGGTTACGTTGGCGATTAGAAGAACAGCTAGGCCTAGGACGCCAAAAGCGATGGCTTTCTCCTCGATGTGCCAGACTAACCTATCGATTAGGTGTAGACACAGGGCCAGAGGCGATCGTTTTTTCATAGATGTCTCTCTTAAAGAAATTATCCAAAAAACCGAATCTAAATTGTGGTGGGCCAAAGCCCATGTTCAGTTATAATCTTAAACGCTAGGTAAGGTTAAATCGGCTGGACCGTGGTTTGAGAGCTTAAGATCTCTATTGCGGCGGCTGACGATTTCTCTTAAGACCGACCCGATTCGGACTTTGGCCCTAATCATGTCGTCGTGAGCGCCGGAAGTTACCCAGGGCTTATAGATGTCGGCTTCGGAGGTTCCCGGTTCGATCTTAAAATAAACAGGGGAGGCGATCCTGGCCACCTCCGGGGCTTCATAGGCCCGGTAGTGACCGCCGAAACTATCGACAATGATCATGTAGACGTCCATAGGCATGCGGACGGCCCGACGAATCGATCCCAAAATGGGGAGCGATACGTCGCTAATGGGGTTCATGGTGTTGGCGCCAAGATCTTCTAGGAGCTTGGCCCCAACCGCGCTGCATTGCCCGCCGAAGACCGACCACTTAAAGATGGTTTCCTTGGGGATAAAGCCTTCGGCCCGCATTTGCGAGACCAGGCGCAAGACGCCCTCGTCGTAGACCAAAAAGCCCCGGACGCCGTTTTCCAGGCAGCGCATCATGTCTTCGATAAAATAGGCTACATTATCGCTCCCCCGGTGCCTAGGCCCTTGGGGCTGACCTTCGGGGTAGCCTAATTCTTTGGAGCCCACGTCCCAGCCCTTGCGGTGGCCGATGACCATGACCAGTTCCACCTTTTCCTCCTTAGCCTTGCCAGCTAAGTCGGTCATCTCGGTAGCCGTCATGTAAGTTGAGCCGCCCACCGTACAGATGGCCCGGTGGATGGGCAGATCAAATTTTTTAGCTTCATCAAGCATGGCTAAAAAATTAGAGTAGTACTCAATGCCGGCAATTTCGATCCGGTAGTGGGCCCCGTCAGGGAAGGTTAGAGGGCTTGAAGGCAAATCGTAGGCGTCTTTACCCGGTAAACCTTTACCTTCCATGAAGGCGCAGATTTCGCTTAAGTGTTTGGCTTTAAACATATCACTCTCCGTTAGATATTTTGTCCGGCTTTGGGCTTTGGCGAGCTATGGGCTTTAAAGCCGGATGGGTTTGAAACGTTCACTATACGTGACGTATGTTCTGTATGTGAATATGATAGCCAGAAACTGCTCTCTTGTCAAGTTTTAGTTAAGCCCTCTGGGATCTTTTTTTTGGACAGAAAATCTTGTAAATTTTGTCACTTAGTTATGTTCCCATGAAAAAAGCGATCAGATGCCAAAAAAAAGATCAAAAAAAGCTAAAAAAAGATGGCCAAAAAAAGATAAATTTTGGCTTTTTTGGCTGGGTTTTTTCGTTCGCTATATGTGACGAAAGTTTATTTAGCGAATAAAGCCATTGCGTGCAGATTTTATGCCGGATTTTTTTGAAGCCTTAATAATTTAGAAAATGGAGAATTTGGCGCTAAAAGATTATTTTTTAGCTTGTACGAGTTAGATTTTGGCTTTTTGGGCGTTCTTGCCATCTGACCAAAAGACACGATTTTGAACGCCTATGATGGGGATTTCGACAAAAAGGTGGGTTTTCTTGATTTAGCCATTTTGGGGAGTCTTGAATGTCAGGGGGCGGTGTGATAGATATCTTGAGCGCGGAAAGAAAAATGATTTGGGGGCCAGTTTGTCAGTAAAGTGGGAGCAATATGGACGAAAAAAAGTACTACCAGATCTCTTCGCTCGTCAAAGGTCTTAAGGTCTTAGAAGCCATTGTCGAGGAGGGCCGGCTGACGGTTACCGGGGTGGCTAAGCTCTTATCTTTAAATAGGGCCAGCGCCCACCGCTTTATAACGACTTTAAGAGATCTAGGTTACGTTAGGCGAAATCCCAACGGCGATTATGAGGCCACCTTCCGCCTCCTCGAATTAGGCATGATCCAAGCCGATAAATTTGAGATCCGCCGCATGGCCAAACCCATCATGCGGGATCTGGCCGCCGAGTTTGATGAAACCGTAAATTTGGGTATCTTAGATCACTATCAGGTCGTCTACCTAGATAAGGTTGAAAGCCGGGAGTTACTTAGGATGGATAGCGGAGTTGGGACCACCTGTCCGGCCCACGCTACGGCCTTAGGTAAGGCCATGGCGGCTTTTTTGCCGGAAAAAGATCTAGCCGATCTAGTGGCTGGATCTTCTTTTGAGGCCCTAACCACCAATACTCTGACTTCCGTTGAGGCCTTCTCCAAAGAGCTGGTTATGGTGCGCCAAAAAGGTTACGCCATCGATAATGAAGAATTGGCCCTCCACCTTTACTGCATCGCCGCGCCAATTTTTGATTTAAATGGTTACCCCTCTTACGCCTTAAGCGTCTCTGGTCCCAAAAGCCGCATTGAGGGTTTGACGAGCTTACCTTTGAAACTATTGGAAGCAACGGGCAAACTATCGAGTCAGCTAAGTTTTAAAGGCCCCAATCACCACTGAGAGCGCCTTTAAAAGCCGGCTGGCGGTTTTTTTGACCCATGTTCTCAGAGAGAATATATGTCACATATAGAGAATAAAAATCACGGCCTTCTTTTGGCTGTCGCCTCGCCACTATGTTTTGCTACCTTTAACGCCGGCTTAAGAATCGTCAGCGCCCAGATAACCATCTACGGGCTGATGTTCTTAAGGGGCCTGGTGGGCATGGCCCTGGTACTAATCATATCTAAGTTAATGAACTTAAAGCTAAATAAAAACCGCAAACTTTTTTTGCTCTCTATTGGTTTTGTTTCAGCTTTCTCAACCGTGGCTACGACCACGGCCATAACCTTAATCCCGCTCTATCAGGCCGTGGTCATTTTATACCTCTACCCGGCCATCACCGTGCCTTTGGGCTATGTATTGGGCGGCGATAAAATTACCCCAAGATCGTTAGCCGGGGTAGTGGCGGCTATTATTGGCTGCGTCCTTTTGGTCTGGCCCGATAGTCAAGCTGGCCTAAACTTACACTACGGCCACGCCATCGGCCTTTTGGGGGCCACGCTCTATGCGCTTTCTTTTATCATGACCCGAAAGCTCGGATCTGGCTACAGCGGGTTAGAGCCCTTTTTTACTTATAGTTTAGCTTCTTTTTTGATCTCCTGGCCGCTATCTAAGATCATCTACGATGGCTTGGGCATTGACAATCAAGGCGAAGTCCTCTTAGGCCTGGCCTTAGTTTGGTTGGGCGCAGCTGCGCAGCTCATGGCCTTTGCCGCGCTTAGGTTTTTGCCGCCCTTTAGAGTTGGGGTCATCGGCACCCTCGAGGTCCTTTTAGGGGCCCTTTGCAGCTGGCTACTTTTTAACGATCCCTTCACCGTCAGGGCCTTAATAGGGGCCATAATTATCGTCTACGCCGCCTTTGGCTTTGGCGAAAGAAAATAAACGGCCTAAGATTCAATGGTGATTTACCTAGGATTTAACGGGGATTAGCCAAGAAGTAGCGAGGCTTGGCCGGGGGATTTTAAGGAGATTTACCAGGGGTTGGCTTGGGCTTGGGCTTGGCTTAGGATTTAAAGGGGATTTAAAGGGGGAGTAGCCAAGAAGTAGCGAGGCTTGGCCGGGTGAGTAACGAAGATTGGCAGGGATTTTAAAAATTAAGAATCGAGCTTTTGGCCGATGGGAATCCATTTGGCTAAGATGGCCGAAAGCTCATCGCGCTGAATGGGTTTAGACAGAAAATCATTCATGCCAGCTGACATCAAGGTCTCCCTGGCCCCGGCCATGGCGTTAGCTGTTAAGGCGATGATGGGGATCTCCTTTAGATGGCCGCCCATGGCCCGGATTTTGGCCGTGGTTTCTAGTCCATCCATCTCAGGCATCATCTGGTCCATAAAAATCAACTGGTAAGATCCGTTAGCCACCTTATCGAGGGCCTCAAAACCTGAGGCCGCCTTATCGCTTTTGATGCCGTGGATACGCAGGAGCCCTGAGGCCACGGTCAGGTTTAGCTCATTATCATCGACCACTAAGACCTGGACATTGCCGCCAAAGTCAAGCCTAGGCTTAACCTTTTTGGTGGCCTTAGGTTTGACTCCATCAATTCTCGGTATTAAGACCCTAAAAGTTGTTCCCTCGCCGTAGACGCTCTGGACCTCGATAGTCCCGCCCATTAATTCCACCAGATATTTACTGACCGCTAAGCCCAAACCAGTGCCCTTGATGTGCCGGTTGCGGGTAGTGTCCAATTGGTTGAAGGCCTCAAATAAAAAGGGCAGATCCTCGCTTTTGATGCCAATACCGGTGTCGGCTACCGAAAAGAGGATATAGGGCGGCTCGCTTTGGGCGGTAATGGTGATGGAGCCGCTATTGGTAAATTTTATGGCGTTACCAATGATATTGAGGAGAACTTGTCGGACCCTTACGTCGTCGCCCTTAAGATAATCCGGCAGATCCGGGTTTAAGTTAAAGATGATGTTGATATTTTTTTCCCCGGCCAAAAAACGGGTCATGGTCTTAAGATTATTTAATAGCGTGTGGAGGCTGTAATTGACCGTGGTCAGGCTCATCTTACCTAATTCAAGCTTACTAAGATCCAAAATATCATTGATGATATTTAAGAGGGCCGAGCCAGCAGTTTTAATGTCTTCGACGTATTTGCGGGAGGTTTCAGCTAAAGCTACGTCGCTTAGGAGGATTTCGGAGATGCCGATGATGGCGTTCATGGGGGTTCGGATCTCGTGACTCATCATGGAGAGAAACTGCGTTTTAGCTTGGTAAGCTGTCTCAAATCCTAGGGCTCTCTTGCGGTAAACGATGATGAGTAATATAACGGCGAAAATTACGGCGACAATTTCAATAACCAGCATGCGGGTGACGTTTTTGGCGTGGGCGCCGGCGGCAATCATGGCCGAATCGGCGATGTCAACTCCGGCCACAGCTAAAACCTTGCCGTCAGAATCAAAAACCGGAGCGTAGGCGCTCATCAGCCCGTCCCAGATGCCAGCGTACTTACCCATTTCGGTGGATGTAACGTTACCGGCGAAGGCCTCGTGGACGTAGCCGTCGGGTTCAGTCACCATGCCCAAGGTCACCATGGTCTCAGGGTCGGTATCGTTATCGATAACGTATTGGAGCTCATCGCCTTGGTAACGCACAAAGTAGACGAATTGGATGTTGGATTCCTCGGCAAATTTCATCAGTAAATTTCTTTTAGTTTCCCAGAGCTCACTTTCCATGTCTTCGGGCTTTTGTAGAGCCTTAAGATCATCTTCAGTCATTAAAAAACTGGCCTGATAGGCCGTTTGCTTGAGGCGAAAAGTTATATCTTGCTGTAAGAGGTCGGTGTAGTTTTCAATGGATTTGTGGGATTGCAAAGTAGTGTAGATCACCCCTAGGCCCAGGATGAGGAACATGACCAGAAAGCATAACTCCAAAATAGTTGAAAGCCGGTTTTTCATCTAACACCTATCGGTGCGGAAGTTTGGAAATGGCCCAGGAGTATAGAAAAAAAAATCGAGAATTTGTTTACATTGATATTATAGCAAAAACGCTGTCAATTGAGGAATAATCCTGAAACGGTAAAAATCAAACAACGACCGAGGGGAGAAAAGCCGAAGGGGATGTAGGGAGGTGTTTAGATAAATGGTGGGCGGTAGAGGATTCGAACCTCCGACTCCTGGCTTGTAAGGCCAGTACTCTAGCCGCTGAGTTAACCGCCCAAAAAAAATCAAAACTAGCCCAATGCCAGAATGAAACGAAAAGGTTTCCAGAAAGGGCCTAAAAAATACTGAGCTAAGCTCAGCACGCTTAAGTTTAACAAACAACGAGCCTGAAAAAAAGCCCAAATCATAAAATAAACGGCCAAAATAAATAGCCAAGCCATTTAACCAAGCTTAAGTTAGCCTACCCGATTTAGCCTAAGCTAAGTTAACCTCCCTATGTTACCCGAGCCAAGCAAGCCCAGGCTAAGTAACCAAGTTAACTTGGTTAACCTAAGATCTGGCCAAAAAAAATAGCCCAGCTTAAGGAAAAATAAAGAAGATTTCGGACAAAGTTTATCTACCGCTATGACAGTATCATAAAAGGATAGTGGTAGACTTATGGGTTGATTACCAAAAATCCATATTATATATGGGTCAACTTTTAAGTAGCCGAATTAACCATTTTTTTGGTAAGATAATCCTGTTTCGAGGATTGTCTGGTTGAATTTTTCTGTTTACAATAATTTAAATTTTACCAAGGTCAGGCCAATGGAATCACACAAGCCTGTAAACATGGAAGCCTGTAAACATGGGAGCCTGTAAACATGGGAGCATAGCCCCATCGATTTTGGGCGCCTAGACTAAACTGACAAGAAAATAAACTGACGAATATTCGTGCCATTTTTGGCTGCGATCTCTAGTTCTTAACCTAACTTAACTAAGTATCCTGACCTTTGGCATGAGCTTTGCAAAAGCCAAGAGCGAGACTTTTCTTAATCGCTCTTTAACTTTTAGTGGAGAAATGACAATGCCCCGTTTTGAGAGGCAAAAATTTAAGGGTGGCTTTACCCTGATCGAGTTATTAATCGTTGTGGCCATAGTTGGCATCTTGGCGGCCATTGCCCTCCCTCAATACGGTCGTTATCGCCGCGAGGCCATTGAAGCGACTAGTAAGAACGCCTTCTACGCCGTGGCCGTGGCTGAGGAGGCTTATATTGTCAGTAAAGGCGATTACACGACCGATTACAGCGAGCTGGTCGGCGTGGCCGGTCTGGTCATCGACCGCAACGTGTTATACGGCCCCATAACCCTGACCCTCATTGACCAAGTCCCCATTTATACTTTCTCCTTAAATCATAAGGCTGACGGCTCAACTACCTACACCTATTCCAATGATATTTCTGGTCCATTGTACATTACTACTAATCCTAGGATTACGGCCAATGATCCAACGGTACCATTAGCTCCATAAATAGAAGAGATCGTCCTAAAAAAATCAGTTAATTTACGATTTTGCGCGAAGATTTTGCCTTTGATCTGGGCCGATCTGTCAATTTTGCGTCTACGTTTTTTGTCTGTCCTATCAACTTTTTACCCATCCTAACGCCCCTTTTCTGCCAAGCCTGTTCTTTTTATCGGCCCGCTTTTGTCTTTTTTGTAAATTTACAAAATACGAATGTTAGTTTGGGATTTTCTTGACCAGGGCTATAAAAATGAGCTCATTATATAATAATTCTATCAATAACCCCATAAAGATCTAACCGCTTAGAAAAAGGTGGATTTTTTTAAGTTTCTGGAGTAAAATTAGTCATCTATCTTGTTGCCGTCCTTGAGCCTGACCAATCTCCATTTTGATAAGCTTGATGGAATTCTTTAGTCGAAAGCGCTAGACTGAGCTTAGCTAGTCGAATGCTTGCGGCTAGGGCGCGTTTTATTTTTTTAGTCTATTTTCTAAAAATTGGCTCATACTAGTTTTTTGGCCAAAGTTATCCCAAAAATTCTGGGCCAAGAAATTCTTTCGGAGATTTTGATGACTAAGCACCGAATTTTCGCTGTCGGCGATATCCACGGCTGCCGGGCTAAGCTCGAGCGCTTGATGGAGATAATCGACTGGCGACCAGAAAATCGCGAGGAATTGGTGTTCTTGGGCGACTACATCGACCGAGGGCCCGATAGCTTTGGGGTCGTGGAGGCGGTTATGGAGCTTAAAAACCGCTACCGCGATCGGGTCACCCTGCTTAAGGGTAACCATGAGCACATGTTTATAAATTTCATCACTGGACGCGAAAATCTGGCTCTTACCGCTAACGGTGTGGCCCTGACCATGCGCAGCTATAATAATAACAGTCCCTTTCCCGTCACGCATCTGGACTTTTACCAAGGTTTGAAGTTATATTATGAGACGGACGATCATATTTTCGTCCACGCCGGTTTGAGGCCAGGCGTGCCCTTGGCCGAACAAAATGAAATTGATTTCTTATGGATTCGCGAGGTTTTTTTAGAATCTGAGTATGATTTTGGAAAAACTATCGTCTTTGGCCACACGCCATTTCGTGAGCCCTACATAATTCCCGGTCGGGCCGGCTTGGACACGGGGGCGGTTTTTGGCGGAGCCTTAACTTGCTTAGAAGTTTTGGAAGGTAGGCTGATAAGTGTTTAGGGCCGTAAAGCTTTATGAATCATTTTTTTGGCTAGCCTTAGTGGCTTTAGCCTTATGCTTCTTTCTACCAAAAGCCGCATGGGCCCAAAATAGTCCTAAAGTTGTTCCCCTAAGCGCCAAGGATGTTTCGCTCCTCCTTCAAATTGCCAGTGAGCCGGTTAACGCCGCCTTGGAAAACCGGGCCCCTAGGGCGCCGCAAGAGCCAAGTGCAACGAGTCAGTTAAATAAGAGCTACCGGATGGTCGTCTCGGTCAATCTCGACAATAAGCTTTTGGCTAGAGCCTGGGAACTTAGGGAGCCCGGTCCTCTTCAGGCCACAGCTCTTTCCTTGGGCCAGCGGGTCATTAGCGAACCCGATATTGGCCGCCCCTTAAATCCCGACGAATACGACCGGGCTAAGTTTTCTTTAGCTATTATCTTTAATCTTAGAATTATCGATGATGAAAAACAGGCCTCAGCAGCCGAAGCGCTCATAGTTTTGAGCGGCTTTAATTATGCCGTAGGCCTTCCTCGCGATCTTCGAAGTGGGTCCACCACCTTTGAGCTCTTCTCCAAAGCCTGCGAACTCTCGGGCCTTAGCCCCACAGCTTGGCTCGGTAACAGGGCGACCTTGTACGCCGGTCAGGTTGAGGAATTTTCCCGATAGAAAAATTGAATCCTCTCATGAATCGTTTTTTCGCTGATCTCCACATACATTCTAGGTATTCCAGAGCCACGGCCAAATCCATCTGTCCGGAGAATTTACATCTCTGGGGCGGCTATAAGGGATTAGATCTCTTGGGCACAGGCGACATGACCCACCCGGTCTGGCTCGAT
>JAITJB010000231.1 GCA_031279155.1 Deltaproteobacteria bacterium
TATAGGAAGCTCAAGGGGGCTCAAGGAAATCGAGGGGATTTAAGGGCTCACGGAAATCGCAGGGGTCGAGGGAGTCGGGGGGGCGGGGGTCGCAGGGATCGGGTGGGGTCAGGGGGATCGATTGTCCCCAAGGGGCTGCTACCAGGTTCTCAATCTATGCTATTATATGCCGTAATTGCTCCAGATCTGGTCGGGCTAATTTGGCCGATATTTTTGGAGCGTAAATTTTAGACGATATTTTAGCTTGGCCTTAGCCTTGGATAATTTTGACTTGGATAATTTTTGTCCAGAAAAAGAAAAACTAAACAATGACAGTTATTTATCAGAAAATTACCGCTGTTTGGCCAAAAGTAAGCTTTTTAGCTAAGCCTATTACTATTATTTTAGCCTTATCATTATTGTCAGCCGCAACCAATTATCTATTTTCTGGAACGCCCAGAAATAGCTCTTATTCGGCTAAAAATATAGATTCTAAAATTAGGTACTTCGACGATTTTAGTCTTTTTGAGGCTATATCCGCCGAGGCCCAAACCATCATCTTAGACGCCCGGGATCCTAGGTTATTTGCCTTTGGCCACATCCCAGGGGCCGTGAGTTTTCCGGCTACGGAGGCCTCTACGAGAGCCGAAATCTTCCTTAAATCAGTTGAACCGGGATCTATTATCATAACTTATTGCTCAGAAAAATTTTGTCCGCTGGCCGAAACCCTAGCCCAGGCTTTAATCGAGCATGGGGCCGGCCCGATATGGGTCTTTACCCCCGGCTTTGACCGCTGGCAAGAGTCCGGAAGAGCCGTTAGCTACCCTAATACTGATAGCCATAGTACTGATAACCCTAAGGCTAACAATCCCAATACTGATAATCCCAATACTGATAATCAGAATACTGATAATCCCAATATTGATAATAAATGACAATTAATGTAAACAATAAACCATTAATATCGGCTATCTTCCATAACATCTGGCCGATCGTAGCCAGAATTGCCCTAGGGGCGACTTTTTTACTGTCGGCTTTTTATAAAATAAAAAGCCCCTTAGATTTGGCGACTACTATTTCCGGCTATAGGATCCTACCAGATCTTTTGATCCTCCCCACGGCCTATTTTCTGCCCTTTTTGGAGTTTTGGTCTGGTTTACTTATTCTTTTGGGTTCTAGTAACTTTCGGCGCGCCGCATCGTTTTTATGCTTCATTATGCTCATAGTCTTTATGGCCGCCGCCCTCCAGGGCTTAATTCGAGGGCTAGACTTTGACTGCGGCTGTTTTGGCAGCCAAAGCGGCCGGCCTGGTCCGCTATTTTTCCTACGCGACTTCGCTCTCTTAGCTTGCGCCTTTGAGGTGCTAAAATCTGGAGGCTTTCGGGCTTCTAAAACTTGATTTAAATCATCTAATTTGCCCTAAACTACCAAAAAAGGGCCTAACGGAGAATTTATGCCGCCTAAAGGCTTTCGGGCCAGCGCTGTGGCCGCTGGCTTAAAATACCCTGACCGCTTGGATCTCGGGCTAATCGTCTGCGATAATTTTCAGGCCTCAACCGGGGTTTTTACCAAAAATATCTGCCAAGCCGCCCCGGTCATTTGGTCAAAGGCTAGAGCCGATAACGCCAGGGCTATCTTGGCCAATGCCGGTCAAGCCAACGCTCAAACCGGTTCCGAGGGCATGAGCGACTGCCGCGAGTCAGCTAGACAGACGGCCCTTCTTTTAGGCCTTGAGACCGAGCAGGTTCTTTTGGCCTCAACCGGCATCATTGGCCGTAGGATCAATACTAGCGCCCTACTAGCCGCCCTACCAAAACTAACAGAGAGTCTTTCGACCAATGGTTTTGGCGACTTTGCCAGGGCCATTATGACCACCGACACGGTAGCTAAGATAGCTGAATCAGAAATAATATTTACTTCCGGCCCCAAGGCTTCGGTTTGGGGCGCAGCTAAAGGATCCGGCATGATAGCCCCAAATATGGCCACAATGCTCGGATTTATCCTAACCGACGCCGCCGTAGATCCTGGTCTTATTAATACTCTCTTAAAAGACGCCGCCAATTCCACCTTCAATCGCATTACCGTAGATGGCGATACCTCCACCAATGACTCGGTCTTTTTAATTGCCTCAGGGGCTAGTGGCCGCGCGCCCATCACCAAGGGCAAAGACTCAAAGAGTTTTGAGGCGGCCCTATTTTGCGTGATGGAATCCCTGGCCCGGGCCATGGTCAGAGACGGCGAGGGGGCCACCCGCTTGGTAGAGATAGTTATTAATGGGGCCAAGGACTCAGATCAAGCTCAGAAGGCCGCCCGGACGGTAGCGGAGTCGCCTTTGGTTAAAACCGCCATCTTTGGCGCCGACGCCAATTGGGGCCGCATCATGGCCGCCTTAGGCCGCAGCGGGGCAATTTTTGAGCCCTACAAGGTTAACATCTTTCTAGATGATCTTCTTTGGGTCGCAAATGGTTGCGACAATGGTAAAGATCAAGAGGCCTCGCAGATCATGAAGCTTAAAGAGTACCGCATTCTCATTGAGCTCGGGGCTGGTAAATCTAACTACAATATGTTTACCTGCGATTTTTCTCACGACTACGTAACTATAAATGGATCTTACCGCTCTTAATTTCCCCTATGGCTAAGCTCAAAATAAAAAGCCCCAAGGTGCGGGGCGATAAATTTGAGGCCTTAGCCAAACTGTTTCCTAAGGCCGTAACTGAAACACTCGATGAAAAAGGAAGGATCATCCGCTCCATCGATACGAGCCTCATAACCCAAGAAATTAATGGCCAGGCTCAAGATCAACTTGATGCGGGTAACGTAGAGAGCTATCAATTTAGTTGGCCGGATAAAAAAATGGCCTACTCTCTCGCCAATACCCCGGCCACTGGCGCCTTACGCCCTTCGCGCTCCGATAGCGTGGATTTTGATACTACAGATAATCTCTACCTAGAGGGGGACAACTTAGAAGTCTTAAAACTCTTGCGCCAAAGCTACCTTAACCGGGTTAAGATGATCTATATCGATCCGCCCTATAACACGGGCCGTGATTTTATCTATAACGATGACTTCACCCAGAGCCAAGGGGACTATCTTCGTCTAAATGGCCGGGCCGGGCGTCTAAATCAAAGCTTAGCCCCCAATCTCGATAATAGCGGGCGCTTTCACACCAACTGGCTCAATATGATCTACCCGCGCCTCAATTTGGCCAGAGACTTTTTAACCGATGACGGGGTCATATTTATTAGTATTGACGATAACGAGGTCCATAACAGCCGTAAAATCTGTGATGAAATTTTTGGTTCTCAAAATTTTATTGCCGAACTCATTTGGGAGCGGGCTTACTCGCCTAAAAACGACGCAAAATTTATCTCTAAAAGTCATGACTACGTTTTGATGTACGCTAAAGCCATCGGGCAATTTAAAATAGGCCGCTTGAAGCGAACCCCGCAAGCTAACGCCAGATACTCAAATCCCGATAATGACCCTCGCGGGGTTTGGAAAAACTCAGATCTATCGGTTAAGACCTATAACGCCGCCTATGATTACCCCATCACTACGCCTTCGGGGCGCGTGGTCGAGCCTCCGGCCGGGCGCTGCTGGCGGATGAGCCAAAAAGCCTTTGAAGAGATTCTAAAAGATAACCGAGTTTGGTTTGGAGCCAACGGCCGAGGCGTTCCGCAGGTCAAGCGCTTTTTGTCGGAATTAAAATATACCACCATGGCCCCGCAATCTATCCTCTTCTACAAAGATGTCGGCCATAGCCAAGAGGGCGCCAAAGAGGTCACGGCCTTACTGGGCGCCGGCGCCTTTGACGGCCCAAAACCAGTGCGTTTGCTCCTACGCTTGTTAACTCTAGCTAACCTAAATGCCGATAGTATCGTCTTAGATTTTTTCTCTGGCTCAGCCACCACGGCCCACGCGGTGATGGAACTAAACGCCCAAGAGGGTACTAGACGAAAATTTATCATGGTCCAACTGCCGGAGATCTGCCCCCCGGGATCCGAAGCCTATAAATCCGGCTATAAAAACATCTGCCAAATAGGTAAAGAGCGGCTGCGCCGGGCCGGACAAAAGTTAAAAGCAAAAAATATCGATATTGGCTTTAGGGTTTTTAAGCATGACTTAAACGCTTTAGAAGATAAAAATCATGAGGATTTACTCTTTCAAATCATCCTCGAACTCGCTTTTCCGCTATCGAGCAAAATTGAAATCAAAACGCTCTTTGGTAGAAGCGTCTATTTTGTTAACAACAGTTTTCTGGTAATTTCTTTAGACATGGTTAGCGAGGAGTTATTAACGGCTATCGCCAAATGTGAGCCGCATTTGGCCGTATTTTCCGCTCTCGCTTCTGACTTATCTCTCAAAAAATGCCAAGAGATATTTGCGGCCTATAGTCCAACCACGCAATGGCGGGTACTATCGTAACCAAACTTATCGCAATCAAACTCTCGTAACCAAACTTATCGCAACCAAACAAAGCCAAGAAACCAAAAAACCGCCCCGATTGGGGCGGTTTTTGGTTCTAAACTTCAGATAATAGACTTTGGGATAAATTACCGCTTCATCTCGATAACTTCCGCCAGCATGGTGTCGGTCGTGGTGACGACCTTGCTATTGGCCTGAAAGCCTCTTTGGGTGACTATCATGTTGACGATTTCATCGGCTAAATCGGTGTTGGACTGCTCTAAGAAGTTAGCTCTGATAGTTCCGGTGCCGCCATAGCCCGGGGGATTGATGGTGCCAGTTCCTGACCAGCGCGTCTCCATATAGACGTTATCGCCTAATTTAGCCAGGCCCCAGGGGTTTAAAAATCTAGTTAAGCCGATCTGATAGAGAGGTTGTTGCCGGCCATTTGTATAGATCCCGGTCAGGATACCGTCACTTCCGATGGACACTCTCTGAAGCGATCCGGCCGGGTAGCCGTCTTGGCTGGAAAAGATGTTAATGGATTCCGAGGCGTATTGGGTAGTGCCCTGGGCGTCTAAGATCCAGCTGCCGTTCTGGCCGTTGGGGTTTCGGGCCCCCATGTCGAGAGTAATGCTTTGGGTGATGGTTGGTAAACTCGAGGGATACGGCGGATGGAGAGCCATGGATGCCGACTGGACGAAGGCCACTTCAAAGTCAAAATAGCCTTCGGCGTTGGGCGTAAGGTTGGTCCAACCAATCTGCTCAGAATGGGCGGTGAAGCTGACCGTATCTCCCGAGGTGAAGGACATGGGGTGTCCGCCTTCGGCAAAACTTACATTTAGGCCTGAGCCAAAGGGATAAGGCCCGGTATAGTTTTTATCGTAGACAGGGATGGTCCCGGTGTTACCGGCCGTATCAGTCCAGGTAAAGCCCGAGACATCGGGCACTGTGCCAAGGCTATTTTGCCACTTTATGGTGTATTGCCTTTGACTATCTACCAGCGTGCCGGTAGCCGCCGAGAAAACCGGCGAACCCGTAAAATACCCGCCTAAGTTAGCGTAGTTCATTGATGATGACGTAGCCGGATTTTGACTATTGGAGACCTGGTTGGATAAGGTGGCCGCCGCCGTCTTACTCATGTCGATATTTTGGGCTTCTATATCTTTAACTAAGCCGCCGTGCCCGTCGGGTCCATCGGAACTAAAGGTAATCTTACCCTTTTGAATGACCCCGGCGAAGGTTGCGCCGTTCATGACCACAGTGTTATTGAGATCTTTTCTAGCGTCTTCCGTGGGATCGCAAGTAATGATGTAGTCCCAGACGTTTTCCATGTGGGGGTTGGGCTGATAGTAGACCATTAAAGTGTGAGCTTTACCTAAGGAATCGTAAATCGTCCAGGGGTTGGCGTGGGTATAATTTTCAGCATCAATCGGCGAAGTCGTATCGGTCCCATCCCAAGCTCCGGCAAAGCCCAGGCCCTCGAGCTGCCATGGGGCGTACTGAGTGTTGATGGTATTTAAGGCTTGATTATAAATCGTATTGTACTCGGCGTCGTAAGCCGCCTGGCCGGCGTTCTTGGCAGCCAAAGCAGCTAGCGTCTTAGCCGTAGTTCTGGCGGCCTCATAAGTTTCAGCGTTAGCGTAAGTTGTTTGGCTCTTTTCAAAATAAGGCCCGCCCAATGGCGGCGAGGCTACTTGCGTATAACTATAGGGAGGCGAGGTCAAAAAAGTCCGATAGGCGTTATTGTAAGCCGTCGCAAATCCCGGGTCGATAGAACTAAGCTCATAGCCAGTTGTCGCTGGCCCGATGGCCGCCGCGGTAGCAGCTTTGAGGGCCGCGTTATCGGCTAAAGTTTGATCGTCTGAGGTCGGGTTAGTTCTTTGGACCCAGGTATATTCTTGGCCGTGGGTTGATTCGCTGTAGTAAGTATAGCCTAAGCCCAATCCGGTCAAGTAGTTATCGTAGCCAGTTTCGTAGGCCGTATCCCAAGCGGTGATACCGGTTGGATAATCGTAACTAGTAGACATGCTAGCATTAGTTACGGCGTAATTTTTAGCCGCCGCCTTGGCGTCTATGATCTGCTGGGCCGTCGGGCTCTTGGTGAAAAGCGTGTCGTTAACAGCCGGAGGCGCGGTATAGCTAGTGGTCGCGCCATTAGACGTAAGGGTACTTATATAGGTAGTCAAATAAGCTAAGCTAGCTGCGTCATCAGTGGAAGAGCTTAAATTTGTCCAGGCGATGCCGGTTAGGGCGGCAACCTGATTGGCCTTGATGCTGGCTAAAGTCTCAGCGTTGGTTATTTCAGCGGCCGTGGGGACTCTAGTAAAATTGGTATTGACCGGCTCATTTGTTATAACTGCGGTCGTAAGCTCATAGCCCTGGCCCTTGAGGTAATTGGTATAGGCGGCTAGGTACTGGTAATCAGATGCATCGCCTCTACCTGCTACGTAGGCAATGTTCCCGTTAGCGGCGAGACCGGCAGTGTTGGCGGCTGCTTCTTCACTATTACCAGAACCTGTTGAGATATCAGTTGGATTACCTAAGCTATCCTCCCAAGCGGTCGCAGGATCGGGTAAAGCCAAAGCTGTAGCAAGTGTTGTATCAACCGTATAGCCAGCGCCTTTGAGGCTGGCGGCATAAGTTGCCGCGTATTCCAGCTTATCGGCCTCAGGGGTCAAAGAAGCCCAGGACCCGGTTGCGG
Source organism: Deltaproteobacteria bacterium (assembly GCA_031279155.1). Classification (GTDB taxonomy): domain Bacteria; phylum Desulfobacterota; class Desulfarculia; order Adiutricales; family Adiutricaceae; genus JAISWF01. Next base: position 7,088 of record JAITJB010000231.1, read on the forward strand.
TTTCGGCCAAATTCGTAGCCGTATTTAGCTCTGCGGTCGATGGATAGATGACCACAGTGGGAACGGTATTTGGTGAAACGTAACTAGCGTCAAAGGTATAACCACGCCTGACCATCTCTTCGGCGTAGGCGGCGTAGTATTTAAGATCGTCTACGGGGTCAACTGATGGGGGAGTTACTCCTCCGTTGGCCGCTAAACCTGCGGCCTCCGCTGCGGCCACAGCTTGAGCTGAGCTAGCGGCGTTGGTTCGGTATTCATCTACGCCCGAAAGAAAATTTGTCCCCATGGCGGTTTTGTAGGCGTTGGCATATTCAGTATCAACGGCAGCATTACCAGAGGGATAACTCGTATAAACGCCCCCGGGAAAGCCGGTTAAACCATTTGCGGCAATGTAGACTTCAGCTGCCGCTTTACCGGCGCTGGCCGCCAGATCCACTTGGGTGGTATTGGCCTTAGTCTGAGTGAGCTTAAAAAACTGGCCGCCTTCCTCGGTGTAGCCCAAGGTGTTTATCATGTAATTGCGGTATTCGGTGTTGTAAGCCGTCGTAAACAAAGTTGAGTTTGAGGTGATGGGGTAGGTTCCATTTATATTTAGCCAGGTCCAAGCCGCTGCCGAAGCCGCGTCTTCGGCGGCCTTAAGCTCAGCTGTCGTGGGATTGACCTGTTCTATTTTTTCAAAGGTCGTGGCTCCCGGGCTAGTGGGCGTGTAACCTATGCTAGCCATATAGTCCACGTAAGCGGTGTTAAAGGCCGTAGAGGTACTTACGTAAGCGCTCTGAGTTGCGTTATTGTAGACGCTAGCTTCAGCCGCAACCCTAGCCGTCTCGGCGGGAGTTTTAGCCAACTGATCGGCGTACATGCTCGACCAAGCTGACTGACTGTAAATGTAGGCTGAGGAGTCATCGGCGTTAAGGTTGGCCACAACCTTGATTTGGGTGGTCTCAACTGGCGGGGCGTTTAAGATGACGACCTTAACGTCAACAGGGGAGCCTAATCTCACGGGATCTTCGCCGGGCTTGGGCACCGATAATTCCCAACCCTGAAGAATATAGCCGGCCGGGGTCTCAAGATTACCATCGGCGTCAAAGGTAAAATTTCCGGCTCTCGTATACATCAAAGTATTGGTCACCCGATCGCGGACCTGGAAGAATCCCTCGCCAGTGATGGCCATATCGGTGTCCTGAGCCGAGTTCATAAAGGATCCTTGGGTGAACATCTGCTGGACCGAAGCCACCTTAACGCCGCGGCCAATCTGCTGAATTTTGCCGTTTGACCAATAATCCTGGCTTATCAGATCCTCGAAGTTGGTCCGGCCAGCCTTAAAGCCCACGGTGTTGACGTTAGCGATATTATTGGATATAACCTGCATCCCGGTTGATAAGGCCGAAAGCCCGGTGACTGCGGCGTACATGGCGGCGGAAATGCTCATCTTTTACCTCTCGTATATTGGTTTGCCAGTTGGTAAAGCTGAAAAACCCTATTATCCGACTTTAAAAGTTCGGGCCAAAAACTTAATTTATTAGCTAACGCCATCAGAATCGCTCTCCGAAGAGCTATCAGAAATACTTTGGGTTGTAGTTGCGTTTTGGAGGATCTCCACCACCTGACCTAAGGCTACCTGGACATGGCCTAAGTGGATGATGGGCTGACCTTCGGAGTCGAAAGAAACGCTCGATACTCTACCGGTTATGGTGGGGACAATTCCGTCGCTTAGGGCTTCCCCGCTGGTATCGGTGGCCGTCACTTGGAATTGATAGGCCCCGTCGGCCATCTTATTGCCGCTACTATCTAAGCCGTCCCAAGTAAACTCGTAAGTGCCGGCTTCGGTCATCCCCCAATCGTACATGCGCACCTGGTTGCCGCTGGAGTCTAAAACGTAGAGCTGAATATTACAGGTCTGGGCGATTTCTAAGACGGCCGGGGTATCGACGGCGCCGGCGGTAACCGATAAGAGGTTACTTTGGGCTTCGACATCTTTACCGATTAAGGTTAGCGTCTGGAACTGGTTTTGGGCTTGGATATAACCGGCCATGGAGGTGACGTTGGTGTTTAGGTTGGCGAACTGCTCTAACTGAGAATATTGGGCCAACTGAGCCGTCATCTCGGTATCTTCCATGGGGTTGAAGGGATCTTGGTTTTGAAGCTGCGTAAGTAGAAGCGTAAGGAATGCTTCTTTTCCTAGTTGACGCTCACTACCATCGGTTACCGGGACGTTTTCCTCAGTCCAGGCTTCAAGAACCGTCGTACGCGCGGCCGGGGGGTTATCGGCACTGTAGATTTCCATGGTTTCTCCTAAACTTTCGTGTCAACTAAATGGTTACTGAGGTTATCAACTAAGATACCGGCTTCATTTTCAGTTATAGAACTTTCATTAGATTTTTCTTTGTTTATTGAGCTCGCCCCTTGGTAACCAGTGCGGGCGTATGAGCTTGATTTGTCATTTTGTCCGTCGTAGGAAATGGTCATAGCTAACTGTAAACCGGCTTCGGCGAGCGACTTTTTTAAGCTTTTAATTTCTTTTTCTAGCGCCTCATAAGCTTCTAAGGTGTCGGCCTTAATGTGGGCCGTAAGCTTATCGTTATCGACTTTAAGCTCGATATCGAGCTCGCCTAAGCTCTCAGGGGCGAGGCTCATGCGCAGGCGGTGGACCCCGCGCCTAGCTGAGTAGACTAATTTTTGCTCAATTTGTTTGGCTAAGGTTTCGCCGCTGGTGTAACTTAAGGCCTCGCTAAAGAGAGCGCCTTTAACCAGGCCGTCGCCCCGAACGGTACTTTCGCTAGTTGAGCCGTAGTAGGTATTTAAGGCTCTCTCGCGGTCCTCACGGGAATCTCGGCCTGAGCCGCTATAAGACTGAGCTCCGCTCTCCCTTAAACCAGAAATCCCGCCCCTTAGGGCCTGAAGAGCCGGAGACAGTTTTGAAAAATCCCCGGTTAGCTCGCGGTCGCCTAGGCTTGCCAACTTAATAACTATCTCGTTAAAAACAGGCGCCTTAACTAAAGATCCGTCGGCAGTTGTTTTTGTGAGGAGCTCTTGGATATTTTTAACCGTCTGGGACATGTCAGTCCCTTGGGGTTTGGGCTGCTCTAAAAAGGCTAAAAAGCCGGTCAAATCGCCTAAGGTGGCCTGGCCCTGCCCTAAGAGGACAGCCAAGGACCCTAGGACCTTTTGATCGGCGCCCATGGCTTTGAAGGCTTCGGTTAAGCTTACAATATCACCGTCATTTAAACACGGAGCTAAGATATCGTCTCCGGCCTGAGATAGTAGGTTGGCTAGATCTTGGCTTGTTAGCTTCTGGCCAACCGTTATGCCGGCGGTCACGGCTTGGACGGTTTGAGCCGATAAGCCTAAGCTTAAAAAGAACTGCCCTAAGCTATTTAGACCAGCTGAGGTGGCCGTCAAAGTAAATCCGCTACCGCTAGCTATTTGGCTATCGCCGGTAGCTAGTAAGGCATTAGCGGCCTCAAGAGCCGCTTGAGCGCTGGCCGCCAAATTGTCGGCTTTAGAGGCCGTCAAAAGAACGCGATCTAAGGTCAAGGGGCCGGCTACGAGGGCGCTCATTAAGCTTGAGACGTCATCTGATTCTAGCCCGCTATCTGATAATATTTGCCTAAGCTCACTTAAGCCCTCACTATCTAGCTTAAACCTCGAAGACAGTCCTCCAAGCTCTTCTAATGTGGCCTTTAAAAGCTCTGTCGGCCGGGCGCCGCCGGTTAATAACCAGCCGTTTAGGCCGCTAGTTTCATTACCGGTAGCCATTAAAGCTGAGCCCAATTGATTTTTGTATCCATCAGGTAAAACCGATCCCACCAAGACCACGGCCTTTAAGGCCGTTCTTTGGCTCACCCTATCGGCCCCAAATGACGAAGCCGCGTCTTTGTCGCTCGAAGCCTTCTGGCTAGCTGAACTCAGCTCATTTTTAATGCGCTCGCGCCGAGACTTTAGCTGCTCTTCTAATTCTTGGCGGGCTTCTTTGAGCTCTTCGGAGACTCTAGTCGTTTCTTTTGCTAAGTTATTTCTACTATCCTCGGCCTGGGCTAAGACGCGCTCAAAATCATCGGTAAAAGAAGCATCAAAATAGTCAACCGGCAAGATGGCTGAGGTAACTTCTATTTTTGTAGTGGTATAGCTGATTACGGGCTGCATGGTCTCTCCGGGCCCTCACCCATAGGGGGGAGGTTTTTGAAAGAAGAGCTAAGCAACCCTTGTGCCAATGGCCCGAAAGGCTCTTAAATGGCCGGGCATTTTGGATAAAAATACAGTAAAAACAATGGCTTAAGCAAAATTAATTTATAAGCGCCCTTTTAACCGGCCCCTAAGCTGGCAATATTTGCCGACTGATATTGCAACTAAAAAAGGAAATTTTTGCCCCTAAAACTTTATTTGTATCGCTTAATAGCTTTAGCTCTCTTAGGCCCTGAGAGCTTTCTAGGGTAAGGCCGCCCGAATGCCCCTAAAAAGCTTGGCACGTGGTTTGCAAAGTTAGCTTTTCGTGAAATTGTTTGGGCTCATCTGGCCAAAAGGGCTGGCTCAAGCAAGCTAGCTAAAAAGCTGGCTAAAAAAGCTATCTACAAAGCTATAAAAAAGTTAACTAAAAAGTTAGCCAAAAATAATAGCCACAAGGAGCACTTATGAAAACCCTGGTCCCATTACTTTTGGTCCTAGCCTTAACAGCTATCGGCTGCTCTAAACCGCTTTCCACCCCGAGCTCGCTAGCCAACCAGCAGGCCGCCTTAATTAACCCGCCGGTGGAAACCTACCCGCAGCCGGCCATCAAAACCGAGGGTTCGCTCTTTAGCGAGGACTCAAGGCCGGACTTTTTCTCCGACATGAAGGCCCAGAGGATCGGGGACATCATAACCATTAATATTGTAGAGACGTCAAAAGCTAACAAGACGGCCACCACCTCCACAAGCCGCTCCAATGAAGTTAACACTTCTGTTAACACTCTCTTCGGCGTTGAGGCCACGCCAATGCTAACCACCTCTAGGGGCCTAAATCTTCTTAAGGGCGTGGACGCAAGCTACGACAGTCAGTTCCGGGGATCGGGCACCACTAGCCGCAATGAAAACATCACGGCCAAGATTTCGGCCCGCATCGTCCAGGTCTTACCCAACAATAATTTGGTCATCCGGGGCTCCCAAGAGATCTTAGTTAATAACGAAAAGCAGTACATAACTGTCCAGGGCGTCGTTAGACCCGCCGATGTGGCTACCGACAACTCGGTACTCTCAACTTATCTAGCCGACGCGAGGATCGAATACGTTGGTAAAGGCGATCTTACTAATAAACAGCGCGAGGGCTGGCTAACCAGAGCCCTTGATAAGATATGGCCTTTCTAGGTGATTATGATGCTTAGCCAAAAACCAAAGCCTATGTTTTCCGACCGGTCCTGGGCCAAAAGGCCCCAGGGCCGGAGAGTAATTGTCGCCCTGATAACCGCCGTTGTCCTTATTTTATGGTTATCATCGCCCTCGCTGGCTATCCGCCTTAAAGAGGTGGCCACCTTTGAGGGGGTGCGCGTCAACCAGATCGCCGGCTACGGGTTGGTGGTCGGCTTAAATGGCACTGGCGATAAAGATCAGACCGGCTTCACTCGCCAGAGCTTATCGAACTTACTTAAGCGCATGGATATTACTGTCTCGCCTACCGCTCTTAAGGTTAAAAACGTCGCCGCCGTCATGGTGACCGCCGATCTGCCGGCCTTCGTTAAGCCCGGCACCAAGCTAGATGTTTTAGTCTCCTCTTTGGGCGATTCCACTTCGCTTCAGGGCGGAACTCTTTTGATTACCGCTTTAAAGGGTCTTGACGGTCAGATTTACGCCATCGCCCAAGGGCCCTTATCTGTGGGCGGCTTTGCCCTAACCGGTCAAGCGGCTACGGTTCAAAAAAACCATCCCACCGTGGGCCGCATCGTTCAGGGCGGAACAGTTGAGCGCGAGGTGCCCATCCGCTGGCAGGGGAAGGAGACTCTCTCCATTAAGCTGAGTTCTCCGGACTTTACCACGGCGGCCAGAGTTGCCGAAGCTGTAAACGAGGTCCTACCAGGGGCCTCAGCTAGGCCCTTGGACGCGGCCACCATCGAACTTAGCGTTCCGGCCAATTACCGGGAAAACTTAGCGGTTATGGTAGCCGAACTGGAAAACGTAAGCGTCATCCCTGATTCGGTCGGTAAAGTCATTATTAATGAGCGCACGGGCTCGGTAGTCGTTGGCGAAAACGTCAAACTTTCCACTGTGGCCGTAGCCCACGGTAACCTTTCGGTTCAGATTAGGGAAGGGGTAACAGTCTCTCAGCCAGATGCTTTTTCTGGCGGCGAAACCGTAGTAGCCCCAGAGACCGATATTAACGTCGAAGAGGGCGCCGATAACCTTCTTTTAATTGAACGCTCAACCAACATAAATGACGTCGTCAAAGCCCTAAACGCCATCGGGGTTACGCCAAGAGATCTCATTACCATCTTCCAACTCATCCAAGCTGCCGGGGCCCTCCACGGCGAACTGGAAATCTTGTAAAACCATGACCACGGCCATATCCATACCGCCCAATCGGGCAGTGACCCTCCCCAATGAGGGCCTAAAAAGCGTTAGCCCAAAGTATTCTAACTCAAAGAATGCTAGCTCAAACTCAAGCCAAAACGTCCAGGTTTTTAGCGTTGAAGATTTTAAAAAAGGCGTAACTATTGGGACTTCTGATTCAAACAACCAAAGCTCAGCTAGCTCAAACGTATTAAGTGGCCTACTAAATAAGTCGCCAGAAAATTTACAAGAAAGCCTAACTGAAAACTTGGAAGAAAGCTTACTTGGAGAATCCCAAAAGTCTTTTGGTCGCCGCTACCGCTCCATCGATAACAACCGCATTATCGATTCCGTCCGCGAAAATAATAAGCTTACCTTGGAGCAAAAGATATCCAAACTTACTCAAATCAAAAAGTCGGCCGAAGAATATGAAGGCATGCTCATTAACGAGATGATTAAGAGCATGCGCCAATCAGCCTTCGTTAAAACCCCGGGTAGCGATACCTATAGCGAGATAGCCGAAAAACCCTTTACCGCCGCCTTAACGGCGGCTGGCGGCTTAGGCTTAAGCCAAACCATCGTAACTCAGGTCGCGGCCCAAGAGGGTTTATCAGACGTCTTAACCGAGCACCCTCAAGTTATGGGCCCCAATTACCGTCAGCGCCTGTCCCCATCTTTAATGCCCAAAGCTTCGCCCTTTTCAGGCGCCCAAGTAAACGCTCTATCAGAGCCAAAAACCGACTGATAGCCATCCTCAAACCTACCTAGGGTAAGCCTATGACCGGGCAAGGGAGAAAACCATGGACTTTACTGTCATCAAAAACCTAGCCGATCTGCTAGACATCCACCTCGAGCGCTACCAGTCGCTGATTGATTTTTTGGATCATGAAAAAAAGTGCCTGTTGTCCTTAGATCTCGAGGGACTTTTAGTTACTAGCCAGCAAAAAGAGCAGCTGGGCCGAAACATCATTAAGAGCATCGAAGAGCTTACTATCAGCCTTTCGGAAACGGCCCTGATGCTGGGCATGGATACTGACCCTCTGCCCACCTTGGCCGAAGTGGCCGCCCATTGCCCGCGTCCCTATGACAACCGCATCAATGACGGGGCCATTACCCTTTGCCGCCTAAAAAACATCATCGTTCGGGAAAACGAGGCCAACCGCCATTTTATCGAGCAATCGTTAAACTTAGTTAATGACTCTTTAAATATCTTAACCGGGGCCGACCGCTTCCAAGTTGAGGGCTACCGCAAAGACGGGACTAAGGATAAATCGGTTAAAAAATCCCAACCGACCAAAATCTCCAAGGAGGTCTAGGTCATGAGTATTTCTTCGTCGATGTATGTGGCCTTAACGGGCATGCGCATGGCCCAGGCGGCCATGGACGTTTCCAGTAACAACATAGCTAACGTTAATACCCCAGGGTACTCTAGGCAGCGCATAAATTTAGCCACCCTACCTACCTGGAGCGCCTCTTGGGGTCAAGTGGGTCTGGGAGTTGACGCCAATAACGTAACGCGCTATACCGATCAATTTTTAACCCGCAGTTTAGTTACAACTGGATCGACCTTAGGTTACGACGTGGCCCTTAAAAGCGCCTTAGATAACCTTGAGCTCTTCTATAATGAGAGCGCTGGTAACGGCATAAACCAGGCCATGAGCGATTTTTTTGCCGGCTGGAGCCAACTGGCCGATGAGGCCAACAACAAGCCCTACCGCGAGGAATTGATTGAATTTACCCAAAGCCTGACCTCACAATTAAGTTTAAGAAGAGAGCAGATGGACTCTCTAAGGACCGACACCAATAAGCGCATCGGCGACGCCGTAGTTGAGATAAATAAAATAATTGCCGATATCGCCTCTTTAAACGATCAAATTGCCGTCTACGAAGACCCCGCCTCAAACCAACAGGCCAATGAACTGCGCGATAGCCGCGAGGAACTAACTAAGCAGTTGGCCGAGTACATGAATATCGAGTACTACGAAGACCCACACGATGGTCAGTATCACATTACGTCATCAAAGGGCATTC
>JAITJB010000274.1 GCA_031279155.1 Deltaproteobacteria bacterium
CGCTCAATCATGATGGCTTCGTTATTTATGTTACAAAAGCCGCGCCCACCGTGGACCACCAAGGTAGCGTGATGTCCTGGAGGCCTAACCAGAGCAAAGGCCTTGTGGGCTTGGCGCTCGGCCCAAAGCCTACCGGCTGTGATAGCGCCGCCCGCGCTTATCAAATGCGGCGTGGCCGCAACCTTATCCACCCCTAGCGGACAGATGTGGGCCCTGAGCACGTCCTGAGCTGTTGCCGCCTCAGGTCGATACTCTTTGACGCCCGGAAAATCGAAAAGACCCTCCTCCCGCAGCTGATCGTGGGTATACAAAAGCCTCTCTTCGCGCTCGGGATGGAAATCGGAGATGGCCCAATCGTAGGCTGGGAAGAAAATCAGACCCAAGGAAGCCGATGTGTTTTTCATATGTTGCTCCAAACTTTTGTTGGCTAGGGTTGGATGGGGTTGGATGTTTAAATGTTTGAATGGGATTGCATGGTCGGATGGGAAAACTTCCTAAAACGCCAGACCATTTTCTAACGACTGAAGAATACTATTCTCTCAATAATAAAGCCTCATTGGCTGAAACACAACCTAAGTTACTCTGCCTGGCTGGCCAGACAGACAGGCAGGCAGGCAGGCAACCAACCAATCAATCAATCAGGCAGGCAGGCATGCATGCATGCATGCATACATACAGGGAGGGAGGCAACCTAACCAGTGAGCCAACCAACCGTTTTTCTTCTGGCTCAAAACTTGACTTTTAGCTACCTGAGGGGAATTTTCTAGCCAAAAGAGAGTCCTTTTCTTTACCCCGTAAGGGCCTTTTCTAAGGCTTGGCCTTTTACCGGTATGGCCATAGAATCAAGACGTCAAAAGTGGGGAAAAACCTGTAAGAATCGTATTAATTTCGATCAAGACCCTAGACTTGCCGCTTGTTTTGACCGGTAGATTCTGATAAAATCACGAACACTGGGAACTATCTCCCGATGACTGCCTAGGTATTTGTTGGTAAATTGGAGGCCCTATGGATCACCCGTTAATGTTACTAGTGTGGATATTGGAAAAACTCCATTTGGGTGACTTTGCCCATGCTTATCCCCACGTTGTCTACTCTTGGTTCTTCATAATAGTTCTGGTGGTCGCAGGTAGGCTGGCCGTCTCCAAACTCACCTTAGTACCAGGGCGGGCCCAAAACGTGGCCGAAGTCATTGTCGAGCAAATCGCCGCCTTCCAAGAGGGACTGATGGGCCCCAAAGGCCGGAGCTTTTTCCCGTTTATGGCTACTCTCATTATCTTTGTCTTCGTCTGTAACTTTAATGGTTTGGTCCCGGGCAGCACCTCGCCCACCTCTAATCTTAACACAACCCTGGCCTTAGCCATTATTATCGTTGCCACGACCCATATTACCGGCATACGCCATCACGGCTTTAAATACATCAAGCACTTCTTAGGACCAGCCCCTTTCCTGGCCCCCTTGATGTTTCCGGTGGAAGTTATCAGCCACCTAGCCCGTTTATTATCCCTCTCCCTTCGTCTTTTTGGCAACATCATGGGCGAAGATTTAGTTATCACGGTTTTGTTCTTCTTAGGCGGGGCTTTCTTCATTTTGCCTCTACCGATGATGTTCTTAGGACTTTTTACTGGCTTTCTGCAATCCTTTGTTATCACGCTCCTAGCTATGCTCTACATAAGCGAGGCCTTAGCTCACTCCCACTGATTAAGCCTTTTAGAGTTTTTGGCCTAAAATAATAAACACGTTTTTTTACCGGCCCGTACGGGCCTAGCACCACATACAACGCCTTAAGGAGATGAGGTTGAAATGAAAACACTCGCGATTTTTGTCCTAGCCTTAACGGTGGCCCTAGTTGGAGCCCCGATCATGGTTTTAGCTGATGACGCCGTCAGCACCCCTAGTTTCTCAACTAGCGCCCCAACTATTTCCAGCCAATCGACCGCCCAAGGTAACAGCGACGCCACCGTCGTCACCGTTGCCGCTCTTAACACGGTTTCCTCCATCGCGCTAATCGCCGGCCTTACCATCTGCATAGGGGTCGTCGGACCTAGCATCGGTCAGGGGCTATCGGTCTTTGCCACCGCCAATGGTATGGCCCGCAACCCGGAGGCTGCCGGATCTTTAAGGGTCAACATGATCATCGGTCTGGCCCTAATCGAATCTCTGGCCATTTACGCTCTGGTCATATCGCTTCTACTGATTTACGCCTTCCCGTTTAGTAGTTCGGTTACCAGCCTTTTGGGCGGGTGATTTTTTTTAAGAAAAACTTTTTCTGTTAAAACAAATAACCCGGCGGTCGTACCCCGCATTGGGGTACAGCCGCCTTTTCTATTAGTATTTCTCAATACCTTTAGTCACAAATAAAGCGTAGGCCAATTACTTAGATGCTGTTAGAAGATTTCCCCGAAGATATAAGGCCCTATTTAGAACCCAAACCCTCAGGACATCCGATTTACGAATGTTTGGCCTGCGGGGCCCGCTTAGCCATCGACCAACTCTACTACACCTGCCCTACTTGCGGCGGGTTATTGATGATCGAAGATCTTGATTTTCCTCGCTTAAGATCGCAGCCGGGCTCATTTTGGCGTAGGCTTTTTGACTACCGCCTGATCTACAACCGTCAGGCCACCAGGGGAGTCTTCACCTTCCATGAGTTTATTGCCCCCAATCTTCCATTAAACGACCTAATCTACTTAGGTGAGGCCCACACCCCGGTGGTGGCCGCGCCCAACGAACTAGCCAAAGAGATTGGGACTCTTTTTTATTTTAAAATGGACGGCCAAAACCCCTCGGCTTCCTTTAAAGATCGAGGCATGGCCGTAGCCCTGTCTTACTTAAAAAACCAGGTCAGAGTAAAAAATTTAAGCTCCGTCATCGCTGTCTGCGCTTCGACCGGCGACACCTCAGCTGCCGCCGCCCTTTACGCGGCCAGCTTGGGAGATAGCGTAAAATCGGCTGTCTTACTTCCCAAGGGCCGGGTAACCCCTCAGCAGCTCAGTCAGCCCTTAGGGGCCGGGGCTACGGTTTTTGAACTGCCCGGAGTTTTTGACGACTGCATGAAGGTGGTGGAGCGCTTATCGGAAACCTATAATGTAGCCCTTTTAAACTCCAAAAACCCCTGGCGGGTGCTGGGCCAGGAGTCTTACGCTTACGAAATCGCTCAACAATTTGATTACCTTTTAGGCGACATTGTCCTCATCGTCCCGGTGGGCAACGCTGGCAACATCACGGCTATCTTATCAGGCCTTTTAAAATTCCACCGAGCTGGCTTGATTGATCGGCTGCCTAGGATCTTAGCCGTCCAATCTGAGCGGGCTAACCCGGTGGTCTTGTATTACGAACAGCCCTCCAATTTAAGGGCTTATTCCCCGGTCAAAGTCAGGCCCAGCGTAGCCCAAGCGGCTATGATAGGCGATCCAGTCTCATTTCCTAGGCTCTCGAAATTGGCCGCCGATTATGAGAAGGTCGCCGGGGAATCCTCCTTCGGGGTTGTTGAAGTCAACGAACAATCTATTATGGAATCCATGCTCCTAGCCAACCGCCGGGGCCTTACGATCTGCACCCAAGGCGGGGAGTGTTTAGCTGGCCTTAGGGCCGCCCTGGCTAAGGGCCTTATGACCCCCTTAGAAACAGCGGTCTTAGATTCCACGGCCCATGCCCTTAAATTTGTTGACTTTCAAAACGCCTACTTTAGTGGTAGCTTAGCTAAAGAATACGGTGTTATCACCAAGCCTGAGATAGCCAACCATCCTAGAGAGCTAAATTTTGACGGCCTTGAGGTGCCAAAGGTCGACCGACCTTTGGAGCCCGGACCAAGGGAGACTTTTGTGCGAATTGCGGCTGATAAAATTGCTTCAGCCTTGGGACTGACCACTTGAAAAAGGCTTTTCGCGGACTTTTGGTTATTTTTAGTCCGCTTTTTTTCCGCAGTTGTATCTATAAACTGCCTGAGGCCTTGAGGCTGTACCATGGCTAAACGGATTCGGACTCAATCGGCCAATGACGAAACGGCCCTCTCAAGCATGCCGGAACTTTTAGCCCCGGCTGGCGGCCCAGCCTCTTGGGCTGCAGCCATGGAAGCCGGCGCCGACGCCATTTACGCTGGCCTTGACCGCTTCTCGGCCCGCAGCTATGCTGAAAACTTTACCCTGCCAGAACTTAAAGGACTAATCGAAGAAAGCCACCGTCAGGATGTTAAAATCTACCTGGCCTTCAACAGCGCTGTCAAAGAGCAAGAATTGCCCTTAGCCTTTCGGACCATGATGATGGTCTGCGAATTGGGGCCGCCTGACGGCCTGATTATCCAAGATCTTGGCTTAGCCTATCTGGCTAAAAGACACTTACCAACCATCCCCCTCCACGCTTCGACCTTAACGGCCGTCCATAGCTTAGATGGCCTAAAGAGCCTCAGAAACCTAGGCTTCACACGAGCCGTCTTACCTAGAGAACTTACAGTTAGAGAAATCGCCGACATAGCTCACCGCAGCCCTATTGGCGTTGAGATCTTCATCCATGGCTCTTTGTGCTTTTCCTTTTCTGGCCTATGCTTGATGTCTAGTTTTCTAGGCGGGCGCTCAGCCTTGCGCGGCGGCTGCACTCAGCCTTGCCGCCGGGCTTACCAAAACGCTGGCCGGCAGGCGACTTTTTTCTCGCCCTCAGATTTTTCCTTGGCTCCCTTTATCTTAGATCTTAAAAAACTACCCATAAGCTCCTTTAAAATCGAAGGCCGCATGAAGGGTCCTGACTACGTGGGCCAAGTGGTAGCCGCCTACCGGGCCTTAATAGATTCTAATGATAATGATTTTCCGGAGGCATTAGAGCGGGCTAGAGAGATGTTGGCTCGCGTTCCCAGCCGCCCGGTGACCGAGCGCGGCTTTATTAATGGCGAACCCATGGCCGAAAGCCTCTGGAACCGCCAGGCCGTCTCAGGCATCAAACTTGGATCAATAGAACCCGCAGCCAACAACCTAAGTCAAGTGAGGTTACTAAATCCTCTCCACTTAGGCGACCGAGTCCGCCTGGTGGCCGGCTACGGCGAAGAAGGGGAACCCAAAAAGATCAAAAAAATTCTGTCAGTTGACTTAACTCCCATCACGGAGGCTGAGGCCGGGCAGATCGTAAATCTTGATCTAACTTCATTAAGCACACAAAATTCGCAAAATTCGTCAGGCTCGCAAAGTTCGCCAGGCTCAAAAGGCTGGCCAAATTCCCAAAGTTCTCAGGGCTCACAAGGATCGCATAATTCCCAAAGTTCTCAGGGTTCCCAAAATTCCCAAAGTTCTCATGACTCAAAAGGATCGCCAAATTCCCAAAGCTCCCATGGCTCGCCTCCCCTAACCGGGCAATTGTACTTAGTTGGCTCATCGGCCTTGGAGAAAAATTATCTAGCCTCCGAGCCCGTTAAACGCTTAAAAGCTGCGGCCAAA
>JAITJB010000313.1 GCA_031279155.1 Deltaproteobacteria bacterium
GCCACTTTAAAATAATGCCAGCGATGATGTAACTTAAAGTATGCACCATCACTTCCCTAAGGAAATTTACCATAGGGTTACCTCCTTTCTGAAGGCGACCCGCACAACTCTATATCAAAAAAAATTTCCTCCAAAAAGGCCCACAAGGCCCGTAGTAACCGTCAAAATGCCCCAAGTATGATTTTTCCCTGCGGCTTAAAAAAACCTCATATGGGCTTGGAGCCCTTAAAAGTTATAGGCTTTTGTCATCGACTTCTGGATTTGCCTTCTGCTCACTTGCAGGGCCTTGGCCAATTAATCCTGGGTCATGTTTTGCTTTTCTTTCAATAAAGACGCCGCCTTTTGCTCCCGCTCGTTTATTGAATCGCTTGATAAACATAAGGTTGGTTCCTTGTCTTGCTTTAGTATTTTTATTAGTAACCGAACCTGGCGCCAGTCCCTGAAACATCACCATTACCTCATAGAGATTGACGCTATACTCTGGAAGCGGCACTCCATATTCTCCGGTAGGACGGCATCAGTACTGATGTATATTTTGTTGTCTGAATCTACACGAATCTATATGGGTACTTAAACTAGTATGCCTTGTGGCATATGGCGTTGTAGATAGCTTCGTGAATTGAGGTGCGAGGATATGGATACGTTTTCACCCGTTTCACGTCCTCATAGCTAACCTCGGCTTTAAGATATTTCAAAAAAAAATCCACAACTTTATTGGCCTGCTCAATCAAGGACCCGTGAATCTCTTCCGTAATGAGAATCTCGGAGGGCGTTTCAAAAATGGCGCTTTTAATGAACGCGCCGCCAATCCATTTATCCGGTTTGTGATGAAATAGCTACTCTCTGGCTCGAGTCAGTCTGCCATCTGGCATCAGAACCCCGAGGCTTTTGAGAAGTATGGATCACTCGATTTAGGATTGATCACCCGATATGCTGGCCAGTAAAGAAACTGGATTTTGGCTTTTATTGATTAATAAATGAATAGATCCTTAGCCGAAATTTTCACGCTAAATTTGTTACGAAAATTTTAGAGCCAGGATTATATAAGGTACGTAGGCGTAGCGAAAAAGTGAAGTCGCCTATTGGCCTAGTGTTCCATCACTCACGGTCTAAGTGCAACCGTAGGTCTTGATATGTGACACATAACTCGTAGCCAATACGGGTGGCTACTCAATACATTAGAAGAGCGATCGTGCGCAGATTTAAGTTTACTCCACTTTAAAGTTAATTTTTTAATTTAACTCTTTTAATCGCCTTTAATGCGTCTATGGATCTTTTCCTCAGCCTCCGTAGGCCTCACAGCCCAGGGTTTACCAATGCGGGACTCTGTGAGTGAGGCCGCTTCGGCAACGGCTAAACCAGCCTCTTGGGCTTGCCGGCCATCTTCAAAGAAGCCGAGCCTTATGCGGTAGTGGCGTTTACCATCCACCGTCGTCTCGTAGCGATAGAAATTTAAATTAGAAAGTTCTGACGCCTTGCCCTCGGAGAGATTTTTTAGAACCCCGGTTACCTTAGGCTGATTTAAGGTATTCCAAATGGCCAATGATTCGGCCTCATCAGGAGTTGAGGAGATATTTACCGCCCACAAGGTCGAAAGATTGGAGACATTGAACTTACGGACCTCACTAACATTGGGTCTGACCGTCCAAGGGGTGCCTAATCTGGCTGCGGCGTTAATCTTTGTACCGGCGGCCTCAGCTTCAGCCTGATCTTTAAAAAAACCTAATCGGATGCGGTATTGAGTCCGGTTATCGACCACGGTTTCGTAGCGATATAGCTCATTGAGTCGATCGACGGCGGTTAAACGCTGCCAAGCGGCCTCGGCCTCGCTTTGGCTGGGAGAGGAAAAGAGGTTAGCCACCCAAACGTTAGCGATCTCGCTGTCAGCCGAAGCATCTTGAGGAGTCTGGCTGGGAGCTGTAGCCGCAGGCGGTGAAGCTTCGGTAGCGGCAGAATTAGTGCTTGACGGGGCTTGGGCCTTGGCTACGGTTTGAGTTTGAGTACCAGCTGAGGCTGGTGGTGGAGTTTGGCGGGCGCTTTGGGTTGGCGCCCGGGAAGGCGCTGGCGGCGTTACTTTGGGCGGCTCGCTTTGGCTAGGTGTGTTTCTGGCCGCTTCCTCGGTTAGCTGAGGCTCTTGTCTAGATTCAACGGGCGGAGAAGAGGCTTGGGTTGGTTCAGAACCAAGCCTTTGGATCTGGGAAGGGCTATTGGCCGTATTTTGGCTGAGACTGGCACTTTGAGAGGGCGTATCGATCTGAGTTTGGTTAGCAGTTGATAAATCTGTCTGTTGGCCGTTATCTACCCATATAATTTCTGGCGCGATCTCAGGCACGGAAATCAAGGGGGTGGGTACTTGAGGCCTCACCAAGCCCAACTGGTTTGAAACTGAAGAATAATCAGCCTCACCATCAGAATCTAATTCTTCTTGGTCAGAATCAAAGACTTCATCATTGGTGGTCGGCACTGAGTTGGTCCCATCTGCCGCCTCAGGCGTGGGAGCATTATCTTGGGAAGCCTCGTCGGGTAAGGCCTCAACCACCACCGTCACATACGGCTGGGCTCCAACTTGAGTTGGCCCATAGAGCACGCCAGAATCCCCCATATTCGAATAGGGCGACGGCGGTCCGGGCGGGGCAAAATCCCATTGGCCATAGTGGGACGGTTGAGGGACGTATTCTTCAGATGAGCTTAAAAAACTCCCATCAGAAATGGAATTATCTGAGTCCATCAATTCTGGCTCATCCGATGGCGAGTCCAAATCAGTTGGTACAGTCTCCCCTTGATCGGCACTAAGAGGTACTTGGACCGCTGGCGTGGCCACAATGAGAGTTTCCTCGTCACCTGACCGGAAAACCAAAATCAATACGGCCACGATAAGGGCCGCCGTGAGCCCGATTAAAACAGCCTTGACCGGAAAAGCACCTTGGCCAGGTAGTTCGGGGTTATCGTCAGAACTGGAATCATAAGCCGCGCGCATCTCGGGACTTAGCTGAATGACTTGTTCTTGGGCTTCTTTTAAGGATAAAGAAACAACTTTGGGACCGTTGGAAGTTGGGCCCCCTTCCAGAGGCAAATCAACATCCTCTAGGCCAGAAGCCGCCGATAGGTCGATGTCTTTTTGGTAATTAGTCGATGAATCACGGTCCTGGTCTTGATCTTGATCTTGCTCTTGATCTTTATTTTGCATTAATTTATTAAATTTTTGAACAGCTGAAGAGATATCGCTATGTTTATATATGATATCTACTAATTCACTAGGTTTTTTCTCTGAGCTGGCCTTGGAAGTAGTTTCCGTGGGTTGTACGTCTTTCATCTCATTGGATAAAGACAAAATCTCAACTTCTTTTGGGCTATCAGATGGCGGCTCACTTTTTTGGTCATTATTTAATAGAAGCTGAGTGTATTTAGGCGCAGATGATTTTTGACTGTCATCCGAACTCTTCTCATCTGCTTGCTTGGCTGGTATTTCAGTCGAGGGCTCTTGGCTGACCGTGATGCTATCGGCTTGGGGCTCAGGCGGCAAGGATGATATATCGTCTTCTTTGCTGATAGATGGTTCCTTTAAAAGTAATTGGGTGTACTTGGGAACCGGAGGAGCATCGTGAGTTTCAGGCTCGCTTGGCGATTGGCCTTCCTTTTGGTCGGAATTGGTAAGAATTCCATCTGTTGGTAGGCTAGATGGCGGCTCAGCCTCGTTTGAAACAGGCGGGCTCTGGATAGTTGGGGTTTTGCCTTCCGAATCATCGGCCATGTTCGCCGAACCTCCGGGTTGGTGGGATTATTCAGTCTCGTTAGGTGGAGAGGTCTGTGTAGCCTCGGTATCTACTGGCGGCTCAGAATCAGTGGGTTCCTCAGCGGCGACCGTGGGCTCAGGCTCACTTACAGCTTCAGCGTTAGCCGAAACCTCAGAATCGCTTACAGCTTCGGACGCAGCTATTTCCTCGGTCTGTTCACCTGGCGCTGGAGGCGCGAGGTCAGTAGCCTCCGAATCACTATCGCTAGCCAATTCGGAGAGTTTTATTTTAGCCGCAAAGGCTCGGTAGCCATCAGGCGCTAGTAATAAAAGTTCCTCATAAGCTTGTTTAGCTTCATCTACCTGCCCTTGGCTCAAGGAGACCCGTCCGATGGCTGATAATAGTTCGGCTTGGTAATTTTGGACGGCCGGAGTAAGGAGAGATAACTTTACCGAACTCAAAGCTTGTCTATAAATAGCCAGGGCTTTTTCAGCCTGACCTTTTTCCTCATAAAGAGAACCCAAAGAAGATAGCATCAGTGGTCTGAGGCTCTCTTCAGCCGGCTCTATGGTTTTTGAGAGCTCTTCTAAAAGGGCGATGGCCTCATCGACCCGGCTTTGGGCTATATAGTTGGTGGCCAAGGTAAAGGCCGCCTGGCGACCGGCCGGGGTTCCGGCAAAATCTTCGCTGACCTTGACCAAATCTAAAGTAGCCTGCTCAGGGTCAGGCTGGGCTGCAGCTTGGTGATAAGCGTCCAGGGCTTTTTGCTGACGAGCCTCAAAATAGTGTTTGATTGACACGGCGACCAAAAAGGCGGCAACTAAAATACCGACAATTAACCAGATCTTTTTGGTGTTAGCTACGTAGTAGTTGTATATTTTTTCTGACGTAGTTAAAAAGGCATCGTTACTGCGAACAAGAGATCTAATTGGAATTTTTTTAGCCATCGAATTACCATGAAAAAACCATAGCTCTAGCTATGGAGAATGATTTTTGTTAAAAATACCATTTTACCAATATATTGGCGCCTAATATTAGAATATATAGACAACAAGCCTTAAAAAAGCGCCGCCGACCTGAGCCCGATGACAACGCTTATAATAGCAAATTTTTAAATAAATTTAACGAGAATAAAACCGCCGGAGGGCCGTCTCAACAGCCTGGCTAATTAAATTTGCCAGCTCATCAGGGGTCAGATCGGCCACGGTCGTGGCCCCTCTCGTCGAAGAGACAGGGCTATCGTCATCGTCAACATCGTAGGGATCATCAATATCGGCGACCTCGTCAATGAGGTCTACGACGTCAGGGCCTGAGCCCGTTTTGGATCTACCATTTTGTTCAAGGCGATCGGTTAAAACAACCATGTCTGAAGGCGAACGAGGCGCACGGGGATCTCTGGCCGGCACAGGCGATCTAGCCGTTAACGTAGGTAATGGCTTATCTTCTGGCGGATCGGAAACATTAGGTTCCTCGTAAGCGATCTTATCAAGTTGCTTAATTATCCTCTCCATTTCTATATCAAGGCTGACATCGTCTCCGTAATTGGAATCTTCGTAATTGAGATCCTCATCTTTGACGTGGTCATTTCTCTTTTTTTTACGGCCATCGCGGTCATCTGCCGACATCTTCAAGCACCCCAAGACTAATTGGCGGTTTAAAAGCCATGAACGACACTCGCCTAAGGATTGACTCCTCACCGGCTTGAAAGGCAATAGAGTATAATACCACACAATCCCAATGGTGGCTATACCGAAAAAAAAATCAAAAAATCATTGTTTTGGTTGACAGGCGAAGGTAGTGGCCAGAGCCTGAACCGCAGGCAAATTAATATGATTTATATATAGCATTTACCATAGATTAGCCGGATGAATATTTGACATCTTAGTACTATTTTTATTCATACTTTATCACCAATAGTTATAACTTATCAATTTACGGATCCTGTCCCTTAAATCACGGGCCCCTCTATTGGCGCTTCAAGCCTAGCGCCGGCTCTATGCGTCCTTCGTAGAAATATTTCAGACGGAGCGAAAGTAAGATACTGATTTTACTAAATTTAATTTTAAAAATAGTAAATCTAATGAAAAACCAGATCGAATGCCAACACCAGCCTTTTGTTTTGAGCCTCAATTCCATAAAATAATTATTTTCACCCGGCCAAAAAATCCTTGACAACCCAAAGACAATTTGAGTAAAATATGTCCTAGTCAATTATAGAAAAACCTAAGCTCTTAGGCGCGGTCTTTTGCCTGCCTA
The DNA here is from genome assembly GCA_031279155.1 of Deltaproteobacteria bacterium. Taxonomy (GTDB): domain Bacteria; phylum Desulfobacterota; class Desulfarculia; order Adiutricales; family Adiutricaceae; genus JAISWF01. The sequence continues at coordinate 5,991 of JAITJB010000313.1, forward strand.
TTAGCTTTTCAAATAGCCAGACTCTTTAAATCACCACACCCTTGAAAAGGCCATTACAGGCAGCTGTGGATACGGCCACATTACGTCATGTGATAAAACAGCCTTTTGTCCGTATCAAACGGCGCATTATTTATTCAAAACTTATGTTGATTATAGGATATTAATATGACTTTAGAAGACCGAACTAATACTCAAAATTCCACCAGTTACCGCGAACAATTAGTTAGCTCGTCTCGCGCTTTTTTTCAGTCATCTGTTGGACTTAAACTCATAGAGACAGGGCTCGTTCCCCCTGATGATCCATGGGCCGAATTCGTAATCAGAGAGACCATAGTCGCCTCCCTCTCTGACAAGATGGACAGCAAGATGGAAAGCAAGATGGAAAGTATGAATAGCGGTCTCCTTTTGGTGTGTAAGGAAAAACTCCCACCAATTGAGAACGCAGAAAATAGTGTTAATGTTAAAAAGCAATATCTAGCTGTTGAGCTTGAAACCGGCGGCTTACCTGTGGAATACTTTGATATATATACAAAGTACATACAGAGGCTCAACGAATATTTTATCGATTTAGACTTCCGTGAACGCCAAAAAAAGAACCCAGAGCCCAAAAAAACCCTTACCAAAAGATTGCCGCTACTGAGGTTGCTTATTATTGCCGGCGTAAGGGGCGGCAATTTTCACCAACTAAACTTACCGGGGTTTACTCTTCACTTTAACCATATTATCTTTAATGTGAAAGCTATCGACAGAGAAAAAACATTTTCAAAACTCAAGACCCTTGTCGACAATAAAACCCCTCTGTCTTTTAAAGAAAGGCTTGAGCTTCTGGTACTACCCATGACCGACCCCGGAAAATAAGGTCAACCTGGACTTTATGGCTAAGTGCCTTAAACTTATTCATGAGGCTTAAGAAAGCTAAGACTTATACCCTGAGGTTAAAGAGCTCGGTAAGGCGATTGCCAGTTTGTTTGTGTCCATGTATGCTCGTGACATGGGTGAACGTGGACAGGGATGGAAGAAATTGGGTAAGAAGGCCATAAAATATTTAAGTGATTTACTTATCCAACACGGTAGAGATGAAGCCAAAGCTGAAGTCAGAGCGGATGCCGCGAAAGTCATAGCGGAAGCCAAAGCTAAAGCCGAGGAAGCCCACGCGAGGCCGCAGGGAAGTCATAACGGAGTCTACTTCAGAAGTTCCGCGATCTTAGCCTTAAACCCTCTGAAATCTGCTAGATTTTAAAAATTTCCGAAAAAAAGCTTAAGGGCATTTTTAAAATACCCCGGCGCCCAGTACCAATAACTGAGGCCTAAAAGGCGCCGCTAGATGAACTGAGCCCGCAGGGAGGCGGA
>JAITJB010000063.1 GCA_031279155.1 Deltaproteobacteria bacterium
GGCGGGGCATAGCTCAGTCTGGTAGAGCACTGCGTTCGGGACGCAGGGGCCGCTGGTTCAAATCCAGTTGCCCCGACCATTTAAAATTTATAGCTTATTTATTTAGACCCCGGCCATAATCCGGGGTTTTTTTTGGGCCTTTTTTGGCCTAAATTTTGGATTAAATATTGGCCTAAAATTTGCTTGTAGAGTTTGGTGACGGTCCAGATCGGTCAAATTTGCCGCCACCAAACCTATTTGATCGGATCGCTCATTATCTCATAAGCCAAAATAAATTTTACGGCGGGGCAGCTTAAGTGGCGCGGCTAGCCTCATCGGAGAGCGTATGAAAATCGATCCCCAAAAACTGCAGGCCATGTTCTTAAGGCCCCAGAGCGAAGCTAACCAAAACCTGACCAAAAGTGGGGAATATGACACTTTTGCGGCTCTTTTAGAAGAAGAATCTAAAAATCAGTCCCAAACGACCAGCGCGACCACCTCGACCTCGGCGGCCCTTATGACCAATTCTCTCTTGGGCTTAATCCAAGCCGGACAAGCCACTTCGGCCACCGCAAGCGTTAGCGCTCAAGATCAGGTTGAGGGGGTGCTGGAGCTCTTAGATCAGTACATAGCCGCCCTAGGCGATCCCCAAAAAACTCTCAAAGACATTGCCCCATTGGCCGAAGATCTAGGTAATCAGGCTAGTTCGCTCGATGAGTTGGCGGCTGGTTTGGCCAGCTCAGATCCGCTCAAGCAGATAACCAACGATACGGCGGTCTTAGCTGGCGTAGAGGCCCTGAAGTTCAGGCGGGGCGATTTCGTCTGAAGGATGTCTAACCGTGCCGGTGGAATCCAACAATAACTATAACACTTTGGGGCGGATGGGACCGATTTACCCCCGCCCCGAATACCGGCCAGGGTCTAGGAGCGAAAGCCCTAAGCCCGAAAATTCCACTTCAGGCTTCTTTAGATCGCCTAAGGCAAGTTCCGAAGACTTAAATTCTGGCGCGCAAAATGGCGGCCAAAAGACCAAAGATGCTGTTAAAGCCGCCGTCAGCCTTAAAAATACCGAGGGCCGTTTAAATCTCGTGGCAGCTAAGTCTTTAACTTTAGAAACAGCTGAGGCTATCAGTCAACTTGAGCCGCTGGAGTGTAACAGTGGTCCGCATAGCGCTTTGGAAAAGACCGCCGGATTAATGGCGCCTCGTTACGTCTAAAATTTGAAAAAAAGCCCATTAAAATTTCCTCGCTAACAACGCTAACCTCCGCCCACCCGCTAAAAACGTAAACATCGCAAACATTGTTAACCAGGGTTAGCGCGCAAGTCTCTCTCGCCACTCCCGCCAGACCAACTCCCGCTAGACCCACTCAGACCAGACGCACTCCCACCTTACTCACTATCACCGAATACACCATGCCGATTGCCGCCTGAAACTCTGTCCACACTTCCAACCGGACCTTGCCCGACCTTGCCGGACTTTGCCGTACTTTGCCCTACCTGCCATAGCTGTCACACAGGCTGCCCGCCGGTCCTCTGGCGCCTCCCTGGGCAGAAGGCCATCTTGGCTTCCATCTTGGCGTCAATCTTGTTGCCATTATTGGGCCATTGTACGGCTAGGCAAAAAAAGCCGGGCCAAGAAAGTCTTGCGTGAAAAAGAATCTTGCCAAAGGCCAAAAAAAATCTAGCAAAATTTTTTTAAACTGTTATGATGAATTTTCGTAATGGTTGAGCTTCGTAAGTTTTAAGAATTAAGGAAAAAGAATATTAATATCTTCTGTTAAATTTTTTTAAGGTGATATATGGCAATTAAACGTGTAAATATGTCTGTTGAAGAAGTAAAAAAGTATCTTGCCAGCGCTCAGTTTTTTGGCGACTATGGTACATCCCGACTTTTGACGGGTTTTTATGAAGATGATGAAACAAATTCTGCTATTCTTTATGGTTTTACTCTAAAAGAGTGGACAGTGGCCCATGATAGAGCTTTTTTATTTTATAATAATGTAACTATACCATTTGAATTACGACGTGATAAAACAGATACTCCAACTCAAGACTACCGTAGTCCTGATTATAAAGTTAAGCTATCGATAATTAGCTTATTTATACCATCAAATCTAAAAAATAAAACAGAAGAAATACAGCATCTTATTTATCGTTATGTTGTTGCATTTCATTATACTAAAACAGAGCTGTTTAATGTATTAAAAGAAAAAAGTGACGCTTATGTTGTTGACTTTCCACGTACAGACTATATTTGTGGAAAATGGGCCATAGAAAACTCTAGAATTTTTACTCTCTTGGCCTATGGCCCGAACCTCAAAAAAAAGCAGATGTTCAACTCAAGCGAGCCAGGTTTCATTGATTTTATTAATGGAGTTCGTATTAATGATCAGTTGTATTTATTTAGGGTAGTCTACGATGAAATGGTTGCCGATGTCATTGTTTTATATCAAAAAAAATCGGAGACGGAAGCAGTATATAAGGTAAATACTGTAGCTATTCCTGATGATTTTTTATCGCAGAGGGATTTTTTAATCAGCCTTATCCCAAAAGCCCTATTGTATTTTTCTAATATTGAGGAAAATATAAAGGTTAAAACTGTTGATATTGATAATTTTATATTAATTAATAGTGGCCATAAAATTAAGCTATTTATGTCTAAATATGGCCCAATAGGACCCTTAGTTTATCCGTTGTTTACCATGTAAAACAGCGATTAGGGTGAGGGATTTTGGTAAGGATTTTGGTAAGTGATTATGCCCAGGCTGATATGGCTATGGGGTCTCTTCGGCGGGATAATCTAAAGGCTTGGCCTTGGCCCCTTTTTTGGGCTTTGGGCTTTGAGCTAAATAATCACTGGCTTTAGTTTTTAATTGCTCGATAACATTATCAGAAAGCTTGGTTAGGGAGGCTATGTCCTCTACGGGAGCTTCTACGATCTCTTCTAAGGTCGGGTAGGCTTGGGCCAAGGCTTTGAGGCGAGCCGGCCCCAAGCCTTTAACGCCGCTAAATAGCCCGCTAAGCATCTCATTGGTTCTAAGACAGTGGTGGAAAACCCGGCAGAAGCGGTGGGCTTCATCGCGGAGTTTCATTAAAAGCATCAAAGAGGCTGAGCCAGCTTTGAGATCGACCGGGTTTTTGCGGCCCGGCAAAAAAATGCGGTCAGCGCCCACGCTCCCGCGCTCTTTGGCTATGCCGGCCATGGGCGGGGCCTCTATAGCTAATTGGTCGAAGGCCGCTTGGGCGGCGGTCAGCTGGCCGCGCCCGCCGTCAATTAAAAGTAGGTCCGGCGCCGGCCAAGGTTTTTCGCGGTCAGGCCTAAAGCGCCGCCGGATGACCTCGCTCATGCCGGCATAATCATCGCCGCCTTTGGCCTGTTTGATTTTAAACTTGCGGTACTGAGATTTTTTAAACTCCCCCTCCTCCATAACCACCATGCCAGCTACGGCGGCTTGCCCCTGTATGTGAGCTAAGTCAAAGCACTCGATCCTCTTGGGGATAGAATTAAGGTTAAGGCGGGTCATGAGCTCAGCCATGACCCCTCTAGTCTTAATCATCTGCTCTAAGCGCTCCTCTAAGGTCACTTTGGCGTTTTCGGCGGCCATTTCAAGGAGCCTAAGTTTTTCCCCCCTCGAAGGCGAGTTGATTTTAACTGGCCCGCCTCTTAGGTCCGAAAGCCAGGCGCAGGTTAAGGTAGTCTGAGGTAAGGGCTTGGGCAGTAATATTTCTTCGGGCACAAAGTCGCTATCGGCGTAGTATTGGGTGACCAGGCTGATTAAAACCTGATTATCGAGGCCGATAGCCCCCTCGATGGCGAGCGGCCTACAGCCGGTGACCACGCCTGAGCGGACGTTTAAGACGACTGCTTGCCCGAAATCTTCCCGGCTCTCTAAAGCCCAGACATCAATGTCAGTGTTTTGGCTAAGGGAGATGGTCTGCCGTTCCAAGGTCCGGCGCATGTCGTAGATTCGATCGCGCAATTGAGCCGCTAATTCAAAATCGAGGTCTAATGAGGCTTTATGCATGTCATCTTCTAGGCGCTTGACTAACTCCGTCTTTTTGCCCTGAAAAAAAAGCCTGACCTGGTCAGTTAGCTCCCGGTACTCTTCGGTCGTGGCCTCAGGCCGGCAGGGGGCGATGCACTGACCGATCTGAAAATTAAGGCAGGGGCGATCGGTTTTTTTGACATCAGGGCGCTTACAGCGGCGGAGCGGAAATAGGCGGCTGACTATTTTTAAGGTTTCGCGTAGGGAGCCAGCTGAAGGGAAGGGCCCGAAGATTATGCTGCCGTCTCTGGCCGGACGGCGGACAATCTCTAAGCGGGGGAAGGGATCTTTGACGCTAAGTCTTAGTGACGGGTAGGTCTTATCGTCGCGCAATACGACGTTGTACTTAGGGTGATGCTTTTTGATCAGGCTGTTTTCTAAGATTAAAGCGTCTTTTTCGCTGGAGGTGACGACATAATCAAAGGCGGCGACCTGAGAGACCATTAAGGCCACCCGGGGGCTAGTAGCCTTGTCCCGAAAGTAGCTTGAGACCCTCTTAGGTAGAATTTTGGCTTTACCTACGTAGATGACGCCGCCGCAAGAGGACTTCATCAAGTAGACGCCAGGAGAGGCTGGTAGCTTTAGGGCTAGTTTTCGTAAATTTAAGATAGCCTCAGGCGACCCGGGAGATGGGCTAGCATTTGAGCTCCCACTTGAGCTAGCATTTGGGCTTTCAGGTGGGCTATCACTAGATTTTTGGTCAGCCCTCAAGGAGCCCTTAGGGTCCTCAGGCCAGGTATCGGGCAAATAAGTCATCCCACAGACCCACGCCGGTTAATACGTATTCAATCATCTCCCGAACCGCCCCATGTCCGCCAGGCGAGCGACTGACAAAGCGGGCCACCGAGAGGATTTCCGGGGAAGCGTCAGCCGGGGCCATGGGTAAGGCGCAGCGCAGTAAAATGGGCAGATCCACCAGATCGTCGCCAGCATAGGCCGTCTCTTCCGGGCTTAGGCCGTTTTTAGTTAAGATTTCTTTGAAAGTTGCGCCTTTATCGGTAACTTTCTGATAGATTTCGGTAATTCCAAGTTCAGCCGCCCGGCGCTTGACTACAGAGCTTTCGCGGCCAGTGACAATAGCCACCTAAAGGCCCGAGCGGACTAGCATCTTGAGGGCGTGGCCGTCGCGGCTGTGGAAGCGCTTGGTTTCTATGCCATTATCGTCAATAATGATGCCGCCGTCGGTCATAACGCCGTCGACGTCAAAGCCGACCCACTTAATGGGCGGGAAGGGGCGTAGGGTATTAAAAAACATTTTTGGGCCTTTATATTCTGAGGTAAGTTACCTTAAAGGAGAGGCGTTTGAGAGTAAATGGACGGCTTTGACCTGGGCTAAGAGATCTTTGAGGCGATCTAGGGGCCACTGGTTAGGGCCATCGCAGAGGGCTAGATCCGGCCTTGGGTGGGTTTCCAAAAACAAGGCGTCAACTCCTATGGCGGCGGCGGCTTTAGCCAGGTGAGGGATAAAGCGCCGATCGCCTCCTGAGGCGCCGTCTTTGGCTGAGGGCAATTGGACGCAGTGGGTGGCGTCAAAGACCACCGGCCAACCAAATTCCCGCATGATAACTAAGGAGCGCATATCGACCACGAGGTTATGGTAGCCAAAGGTCGTGCCCCTCTCGCACAAGGTCAGGCCTTTAAAGTCCGGGCGATTGACCATCTTACCTACCACCAGCCCCATATCGTCGGGGGCCATGAACTGGCCCTTTTTGACGTTGACCGGTAGACCGCTATCGGCGGCGGCGCAGAGCAGATCGGTCTGCCTGGCTAGGAAGGCCGGGATCTGGAGGGCGTCTAAAACCTGAGCCGATGGGGCCACCTGCCAGGTTTCGTGGACGTCAGAGATGATGGGGAGGCCAAACTCGTTTTTAATATTTTCTAAGCGCCTAAGCCCCTCTTCAAAACCCGGACCCCGAAAGGAAGAGAGAGACGATCGGTTAGCCTTATCGAAACTAGATTTGTAGATTAAGCCGAGCTCTAATTCCGAAGTAACTTTTATCAGGGTCTCAGCCGCCCGGCGCATGATATCGGGCGTTTCGATGACGCAGGGACCGGCGATAACGGCTAAGGGCGCTCCGCCGCCAATGGGGACAGAGCCAAAATATACGGTTTTGCTCAAGATAGCACCAATAAAATGGCTTAATTAAAGGAATCGAGTTGCCATTTGGGGAAAAGTATGGCTGAGGCCTGCCTTAAAAAGTACTCGTCAGTCATGCCGGCCATCAGATCTAGGGTTTTCTGGGCTACCGGGGTCTCTTTGATATAATGAGACGGCATTGGATTTAAAAAGTTTTTAGAGGCCTCTAAGTTTGGGCCAGTATTAAAATCCTCGAAGAAGGTCTCAAATAAAAGGCGGAAGAGTTTTTTGATCTTAGGGGCCTCGGTTTTTATCTTGGGGTTTAAGTAAATATTATCGCGGTTAAAGTTTTTAAGAGCAGTTAAAGCCTTAGCAATTTCTGGCGAAAAACCAAGGCTCTCTGGCGCGCTATTTTTGATTAGATTATCAACTAGCTGGTAGACAATAGTTCCGTTAGTCGAGCCTAAGGGATCGGTAATTTCTTTGGGGACATCTTCTCGCCTTATTAAGCCGAGCAAAATGGCGTCCTCTAAATCCCGGCCAACGTAACTAATGGCGTCGCATAACCTAACTAGGCAGCCTTCCGGGGTCATGGGGCTAACTATGGCCTCAGGGCTCTGGGATCTTGTTTTAATCCTTAAATCGAGCTCATCGAAGGTAGCTTTGGCGCCATTGGGCTTGAGGCTGGTAAGATCCGATTCGCCGTCGTGGCATAAGATGGCGTCTAAAACGCCTAGGGTCAGATTTAAACCAGCGCCATTTTTCTCAAGTTTTTCCAGGTGCCTAAGGCTCATGACCGGATGAACAAAGTTACCTAGGCCAGCCTCCTGGCAAAGCTCGGATAAATACTTTTCCCCGTCGTGACCGAATGGCGGGTGTCCGAGATCGTGACCTAAGGCGGCGGCTTCGATGAGATCGAGCTTTAGATCAAGTTTTTGACCGATGGTTCTGGCTACCCTTGAGACGATCTGGACATGGAGGACCCGGTGGGTTATGTGATCGTTTTTAATTAAGTAAAAGACCTGGGTCTTATCGATATACCTGGTGTAGGCGCTCGAGTGAAGAATCCGGTCGACGTCTATGGCAAACGGCGGCCTGTGATCGGTTAGTTCCCGCTCATTGGGCGGTATGCGGCGGGATACAAATGGGTCCACCATGTCCTCTCAATGGGTAAATTGTAAGCCCCGCCTTTACTGTGAGGAGTTTTTTAATTTACTTCTTGCCAACAAGATTTCGGTAGATGATGCGGCCAGCTTCCACGGCCTCTGGCGAGTGCTCAAAAACGGCTACGCCCAAGCGATCGGCGTCAACGATGCTATCGGCAAACGGGATGTGACCTAAAACCTCGAGCCCATCGACATTGTTTTCAATAAAGTCGCGGTCGCCTTGGTTGCGGACTTTGTTGCCGACCACGGCCACTCTTTTGATGTGGAGATCGGCGCAGAGGCGCTTGACTATCCTTACGGTTTCAAGGGAACGCTGCCCGGGCTCAGCTACGACAATTAGGGCGTTTACGCCCGTACTCGTGGCCCGGCCCAAGTGCTCGAGACCGGCCTCCATGTCTAAGATAACGACCTCGTCTCTAGCTAAAACTAAGTTCATAACCAAGCTCTTTAATAGTACGCTCTCAGGGCAGATGCAGCCGCCGCCGCCTTTTTTAACGCCGCCTAAGGTCATAAACTTTATGCCGTTGATCTCTTTGGCCATGGTGTCAGGCAGATCATCGACTTTAGGGTTAATGGAAAAAAAGGTCCCGTAGGTGCCCGGCTCGCTTCCGGTGCGCTCGGCAACTAGTTCTTTCATCTCACTGATGGGGACCAAACCCTTAAGATCTTTGAAGCCTAAGGCTCCGGCTAAGTTGGCGTCAGGGTCAGCGTCAATGGCTAGGACTTTGGAACCGTCTTCTTTAAAAAGATAGGCCAAGGTGGCCGACAAAGTGGTCTTACCCACGCCGCCTTTGCCCGATATGGCTATTTTCATTGTAACCTCACAAGTCCCCCTTCATGAGGGACGATAATTTTTGGGCCCCCCTAGAACCAAGCGCGCCTGGGGGCGTAAGGCTTCCATCCGTCTGGACAAAGACGGATATCTAATAACAATAAGTCGCCGTAAGCGGCCCGTCAAGGGCTCAAAGAACCGTAAGGGGAAGGAAAAACTTCTAGCTTAGGCCTTTAGATAAACCCATCAAACGGTAGACCACGGCTGAGCCCAACCAGGCGATGTCCTCGATGCTTAAGGCTCCATTGATACTGCGGTCAAAGAGAACTTGGCCATCAGGCTCAAATTCCTCGTCGCCTTGATGAATGACCGTCAGCACTTCTAAGTTGGGTAAGACCTGGAATCGAACGGCCTCATCGCCAAAGCCTTCGGCCTTGGCGCCGCCTAAGGCGGCCCCGGCCTTAGTTAAAAGCCCGGGTTTTTGGCCAAAGGTCTTGATAAGCGGTATCTCAGCTCTTTTGCGAAAGGCGGCTGTGTAAAATTCCCCGCCAGGGATCTGTCTATAAGCCAGAAGTTCTCCGGTGGGGCCTAGGCCATTGGCGCCTTGGAGATAGTGGAGGACGATGACGGCGTCGGTTAAGGCAAATTCCTCACCTGTTTTGGCCTCAGCCCAACCTACGGCATAACCTGGGACCGTAACTTTAACCGGGCGGTTCATAAAATTTAGATTTAAAGCGCCATCTTGAAAGCTAGCCCCGGACAAAGAGGCTGTTCTTTGGGCCTCGCGGGTATCTAAATCTTTGGCCGCCAGCTTTATGGCGTTTTTATAATCATCAGTACGCACTTTTATAACTCCTTTGAGCTGCCCTTGGTGGGCACAATAGACCAAACTTTTGTCATGATAATACCACACAACGCCAACTTTTGCCCGTAAGCCTTACGGGCTTACGATAGGCTTTGGCGTCATTGAGCCAATAAAAGTTCGGTATAGCTTTGTTGACAATTTAAATTATAATTGGCCTAGGGTAAAGATTGCCTAGGCGCCATTAGGGAGCTAGAGGGCCTTGGCCAGGAGATATTGGCCCGGGAAACCAAAACGGCTATAGGCGCTAAGCCCTCTATAAGACGGTCAAAGAGGCTACCGAAGTTAATTACTTATGGCATATTGCTAGAAGCCAAAGAGCGCTTACGCGTTAATCAACCCCCCCCGAGACGTAGCTTCCCCACCTAGGAATGCATGTTGGCTTAAGACGCCTTTTTTTCGCCAGGTTACGGGCTTACAAAAGCTGGAATTGTCAGCTTGT
>JAITJB010000070.1 GCA_031279155.1 Deltaproteobacteria bacterium
CTAGAATATTTAGGCTTTGATTTTGATCTCTATGAAGATAGCGGGGTAGCCGGGCTTTGGCGCTTAGCCGGGGTGTTAGAGGAAATTAACCGCCATGATGTGGTCATAGTCGTGGCCGGCTTGGACGCGGCTCTGGCTTCGGTTTTGGGAGGACTAACGCCAAAGCCCATCATCGCTGTCCCTACCTCCGTGGGCTACGGACGGGCCAGGGGCGGCGAAAGCGCTCTTTCCAGCATGCTCGTTAGCTGCGCGCCAGGGGTTTGCGTAACTAACATCGATAACGGCTACGGGGCGGCCTGCGCGGCAGCTAGGGTTTTAAATCTCTTGATAGCCCAAACCTCAAAATAAGCCACGTAAATTAGCTAGCTAGCTAGTTTAGTTTAGTTAGTTAATTTAGCTGCTTAGCTTACTACTAAATTTAGCTAGCTGGCTTAACTAGCTAATTTAGGCCCCTTATTCATCTAACCCCAAAACCTGGCCAGAGGTACACTATGACAAGATATGTCCAAGAACCCTCGCGTTTTTCTCCGCTGGCTTTTATCCTCGTCCCCTTAGTATTTGCCATCGTCTCATCTCTCACGGCCATCCCTTACGCCTTGGCTATTTGGCATAACCCCATAATCTATTTGGGCATCATACTGCCAGGCATTTGGGCCCTCGTCATCTGCGCGGGTTCGCGTTGGAGCCTTAAAATCTGCAATGTCCAGAGCGTATTGTTGGCCGGCTTACTGGCTATTATCGGATCACTAGTGGGGTTTTTGCTCCATTGGGCGGTATTTACCGATTTAGTTTTTAACCGATCGTTTATCGATTTTAACGCTAAATATCCCAATAGCGAAGTAAGGATGACTTCTGGTGTAACAGAGCCCGAAGAAATTAAATTTTACATTGTAAACTACAAAGATACGATAAAAATAATGAATGATATCGCCGATGAGGATGGCCTCTGGACTATCAAAGATGCTCCCGTCACAGGCCTGGTCCTTAAATTGTTCTGGCTAGGCGAGGCCATAGTTTTTGTCGCGGCCATATTTATCTTTACTGGCGATTACGTTACCACCCGTCGGAAGGCTCTAAATAATCCCTAGAGTCCTTAGGGCTTGTGGGCAGCCAAATGGCTATGGCTGTAACCGTCCAGTAGATGTACATCATGGGTTTTAAGCCAAAAATATGATCGGTTAAGCCGTTTAAAACAAATTGTCCGGTTACGGCTATGGCTGACCAGCTCCAGAAAAATATCTCAGGGTCAGGGCTAGTTAGATTTCGGCGGATTAAGATCAATGGGGCCAGATGGAGGGCTAAAAAGCCTAAAAACCCGATGACCCCGCTTTCAGCTAAGACGGTAATAAAGATCTGGTGGGTGTGGGAGTAGGGGACCTTGCGCCAAGAAGGGCTGCCGTCAGGCATGGGCGGTATTTTTTCCGCCGCCATGCCCGGGATAGCCCCGGGACCGCTACCTAAGACAGGGTGACTTAGGAAGGTCTCTATTCCCTGCCGCCAAAAGGCCTTTCTAAGGTCGTTATTGGCGTTACCCTTGGCTACTGTCATTTCCTGAAAGCGGCCGGTAGTGGTTGTATCGCTTAAGGTTAAGACCAAAGCCAATGCCACCAAGATGGCGGCGATTATCTTAGCTTTAAACGTAAAAAACTTACGGTTAACAAAAAAGATAAAAGCTGAGAGCGTTGGGGCGGCGATAAAGCCGATGCGGGAGCAATTGACTCTGAGGGCCAAAAAAGAGGCCACTAAAGTTAAAAGAAAAAAGATTGCCCAATATTTTTTCTTCTTTCTTAGAGATAAGGCTATAGCCCCGACCATGACCGGCGGCAGTTGCCCCAAGATAGCCCCGACTTCGATAATTCCCAAATGACCCTTGGCTCTAATGCAGCTAAGGCACCAGGAGGCCTCAGATAAAGTCATGAAGGCCAAAATAATAAGACCTAAGCCGTAGAGAGCGGCTATGGAGCGATAGATTTTGGGGTATAGATTTAGTACCAGCCAGACCACCGGAAAAGCGCACAATAGATAAATAAGCTCGCCAGTATAAAAAAGGCTTCGCCCGATATCATGACTAGTAAGCGTGGCCAACCCGTAAGTTAGGATAAAAATAGAGAGCCCAATTAGCCAGAGCCTAGGGAGGGGAGTGGTAAGCAGATCCTTTTTTGGTTTACTCTCATAAACCCATAAACGTGGGAAGGGCGAGGAAAGTTTTTTTAATGTAGGAATGCTCTCATAAATGGCCTTAACTAAGATCATAGCCAAAGCCCAGGCCAAAAGAAGGGCGAAAAAAAAGTTGACCAAGCCCCGGGCAAAAACCCCGGTCAGGGCTAGGCCGCCTAGACAAAACGGGCCCACCTTGGGTCCGTAGGTTTTAATGAGATCTAGAAAGCGTTCTTTTTTTGTCATATACCTTTTTTACGTATTGGCCACAAGGCCGGTTTTTTAAGGCTAAAACTTCCATGACGACCAACGATAGCACTAATACCATAAATAGCGCGAATCCCTCGAATAACACGAAGGCAGAGATTAGCGCGACTACTGAAAGTAGCGCGTCTTGCGTAAATAGCGCCTCTAGCGTCAATAGCGTGTCTAGCACCAATAGTACGTCTAACGCCAATAGCGCGTCTAGCCCATCCCTCGACGTCATCATCCTAACTAAAAACGAAGCCAAAAATATCCAAGACTGCCTTAAGAGTTTTGAGGGATCTTTTCGGGCCATTGTCATCGATGACGATAGCCAAGATGAGACGGTGGCCTTAGCCAAAGCATTAGGCGCCGAAGTTTACTATCGCCTGCTCGATAGCTTTGCCGCCCAGCGCAATTTTGCTCTGACCAAGAGCCAGGCTGATTGGGTCTTCTTCCTCGACGCTGACGAGCGCTTTACCCCGGAATTAATTAAATCCGTCAAGAGTTTTATTAGCCAAAATCAGGTTCAAGGTCAAGCTCAAGCTCAAGGCCAAGATCAGGTTCAGGCTCAGGGTCAAACACAAGGCCAAGATCAGGTTCAGGCTCAGGGTCAAGCACAAGGCCAAGCACA
>JAITJB010000093.1 GCA_031279155.1 Deltaproteobacteria bacterium
CCCGAGATCCCCCTAAAGTAAGGGCCTGGTTTTCTCTTCAACTAACCCCCCGCAGTTGCGCCCCCAAAGTTAGGGCAGTCTTTGATTTGGCTTTGTCTGTTAAGATAGCCAGCTCTGGACTTTCTGAACTACCAGTCTGAGGCATAAGCTATTGGAGAATTGAGGGTGCGCCTTAAAGGGGTTAGTCCCTCTAACGTAAGGAGTAGCTCAACTGCATCGACCAAGAGCTATGCGCTAATAGGGCGTTGTTGTTTTACCAGCGAACAGGTGGAATCCCTTTTCTAGGCAAAGGCAGGCGGGAAGATCGAGAGGCCTAAGTCGCCGTGGTCAACGTGGCCACCCCCGAAGCCCGCGAGTGGTTCCCCATATTCGTGAAGTGGAAAGACGTCAAGGCGGTGGTTAAGTGCGTGAGGTCCGCCCTATACGCCAAAAAGGACAAGGCCAGTTCAAAAGAAACTCGGCTCTTCATTATTAGCCGCATCCTCAGCGCCAATGATGCGCACGTTACCATACTTAATCACTGGATGGGCCAAACCAGCCGCCAAATCTAAGGCGTTATCTAGACGGAAAAACATGTTCAGGGTCGCCAAGGGGAGGTTCTAGTGGTCTTTTCCGTCTTCAGAAAGCTCAGCTTAAGCCTCATAGCCTAATGTGTTGCGTTTTAAGGTGAGTGCGGAGCAGGTGGAAACAATATGAGGCCAACCGGAAGCTCATGATTGACATCTTAATCAAGCCCCTAAAAGATGGGCTACACTTTAAGGAGTGGGCTGATAGCCCAAGCCAACTTAACTTTGCAAATTACGGTCCAATCTTACGGCCAAAAAAAAGTAATTATGGAGACCGAAATTTTCATGCCAAAAACGCCCAGATCGCCGCTTTTTTTAAATAATCCTCCAGGCTTTTGTACTTTGGTTTTTTTATCTCCACTTGCTCCTTTGCGGCGCGTGTGTTACATTAATCAATGTTCAGGAACTAGACCCTGGAGTCGGTGGACACAAGAATCCTTATTATATGGCTTGTAAATAGCCTCCCCCAGTTTTTCCCAAGGTCCCTTGGCTCAATAGGAGAATTAAGCGCCATAGGCTGGCGGCTTACTACTAGTTTTTTTTTGAATCAATAGAGGGAGGGCTTAAGGCTTTTATGTTTGGCAAGAAAGACAAGACTGGCAAATCAAGTAAGCACGTCTGGAACGCATTTTTCGCTAGTAGCGTTGAAATTGAAGGCTCGCTGCGTTTCACCGGACTTTTAAATATCGATGGGCAATTGACGGGAGCCATAATAGCCAAGGGTATGTTGGTGACAGGCGTTAACGCCAAGATCAGCGGCGATATTTTTGTCGAAAACCTTATCTTATCGGGTACGGTTTTAGGTAACATATTCGCTACTGGCGAGGTTCACTTAAATAATACGGCCAAGGTCGTAGGCAGCATTAACTATACCTCGCTCTCCATCGTGCCCGGGGCTGTCCACGAGGGCAATAGCCACCTGTTTTCTCCATCTGAGCGCGATGAGTTGGCCTCAAGGATTCAGGCTGAGTTAGGTCAACCCTCTGGTGATGACAACTTCTCTTCGGGTTCAGAGCCTAAGAAGATTTTGCCGCCGCCTAAATCAGGCGAAGAGCCCCTGACCGTTGTTAAAGAGCAGGCTTCGTAATCTAGCTTGGTTTTTTTCTGGCCTCCGGTGTTTTAGTCCAAAAATTAGAGTCAGTCCGACATTTAGAGCCTAAGGCCTCTTTACTACTGAGGTCTTAGGCTTTTTTTCCGCCCTTACTTTCCCTAGGCTCCTTGGGCTCTTTTTTCTCTTCAGCATGGGTGTTTTTCAAAGCCGCGCCAATAAAGGCTTTAAACAGAGGGTGCGGACGCATGGGGCTGGACTTAAACTCGGGATGGAATTGGCAGCCCAAAAACCAGGGGTGATTGGCCAGTTCCACCACCTCGACCAGTTTGGGGCTGGGCATATCGGGATTTTCCAAGGGGCTCTCGGGCATCTGGCCGCTGATGACTAAGCCATGCTTAGTTAGGATGTTGATGTAATCGGGGTTAAACTCGAAGCGGTGGCGATGGCGCTCGTGGACCAGATCCACGCCATAAGCTTCCCGGGCCTTGGTGCCAGGGGTTAGCCGGCAAGGGTAGGAGCCTAAGCGCATACTGCCGCCCAAATCGTCATCAGGGTTGCGCTGGGCTCTTAAGCCGGTGTTGGGATCGTACCAACCGGTCATGCGGAAGATGACCCGGTGGTGACTCTTGGGTTTAAACTCTTCGGAGTCGGCTTTAGTCAGGCCAGCTTGGTGCCTAGAAAACTCGATGACCGCGCACTGCATGCCTAAGCAGATGCCAAAGTAAGGCGTCTTTTTGCGGCGGGCGTAGCCAACGGCTAAGATCATGCCCTCAATACCCCTAGGACCAAAGCCGCCCGGGACCAAGATGCCCTGGGCCTGGCCTAGGTATTTTTCCAGGTTACTGCTCTTTAGATCTTCAGCGTTAATGTAGTTAAAGTCGATCCTAGCGTTGTGGGCCAGGCCCCCATGGGTCAAGGCCTCGTGGAGGCTTTTATAGGCTTCAATCAATTCGACGTATTTACCTACAATGGCGATGGAAACTGACTCAGTCAAACTAGCTTGCCTTTTGACCAGATCGACCCAGGGCGCTATGTCGGGCTCGCGCCGACCTAAGCGCAGAAGCGAGGAGACTTTGCGCTCGAGACCCTGTTCATGGAGCTTGATGGGGAGCTCGTAGATGTTTTCCACGTCCATGGCCGTAAAGACGGCGTCTTTGGAGACGTCGCAGAAAAGGGCGATTTTGGTTTTGGAGTCTTGGCTAATGGGCCTAGAGGACCGGCAGACGATGATATCAGGCTGGATGCCTATGCTCCGGAGCTCTTTGACGCTGTGCTGAGTGGGCTTGGTTTTGGGTTCTCCGGTGGTCGAAAGGTAGGGCACCAAGGTCAGGTGTAAAAACAAACAGCGGTTCTTGCCCATCTCGCCTTTGAGCTGCCTGAGGGCCTCTAAGAAGGGCTGACCCTCAATATCGCCTACGGTCCCGCCGACCTCAACTAAGACCACGTCCAGGTCGTGGGAGGACATCGATAAGATGGCCTCTTTGACCTCATCGGTCACGTGGGGGATGACCTGAACGGTCCCGCCTAGGTAGTCGCCCCGCCTCTCTTTGGCCAGGACCTGGCTGTAAATCCGGCCAGCTGTGAAACTAGAGCGGCGGGTCATGGGGGTACCTAGGTAGCGCTCATAGTGACCTAGATCCATGTCGGTTTCGGCCCCGTCATCGGTGACAAAAACTTCCCCGTGTTGGCGGGGGTTCATGGTGCCGGGATCGAGGTTTAAGTAGGGGTCGAGTTTTTGCATGGAAACCGACAGGCCCTTAGCCTTGAGAAGAGCGGCTAAGGAGGCCGAAGTCAGGCCCTTACCCAATGAGGAGAGCACGCCGCCAGTGATGAAGATGAACTTGGTTTTTTGTCGCATTATCCTCTCCCAAGGTGTTAAGTATCTAGCCCATTATGGGCTAGGCTAGGGTGGCTTTTTGATTTTTAGGGGGTCTAAATTATAAAAGCCCGGTGATTTTTTGGCCGTATTTTTGGCGCCGCTTTTAGGTTTTTGGCTAGAAATCTAATGCCAAAGTTACGACCAAAAACCAGATATTTGGCCAAAATTTTAAGCGCCAAATCTTAGGTGATAATAGCCTGAATTTGCCCAGGAGGCGAGTGTTTTTTTTATCTTAGGGAGGCCATCATGAACAGAGTCAAAATCACTGTCTTGGAAACAACTTTCAATGAGCGTCTGGCCAAAGAGTACGGCGTGATTGGACTTGGAAAATGCCCGTTTCATAAGCCACAAGACGTCTTTTATGCCGACTACGCCAAACCACTAGGCCTCTGCGATGAGGCCTGGAAGGCCATCTATCAATATGCCTTCGCTTTAGCCCACGGCGCGGGAGCTGACGGTCAGCTCCTTTACTTTGGCGATTGGATTCGAATTCCCGGAATGGCTATCGTTTGTTGTAACGATGGTATACGCCCGGTTATTTTTAAACTAGAATCGACAGGAGAGTTATCAACTAATTAATATTTATTAAAATTTAATATAAGTCTTATTTTTCCAGGCCTTGGCTAACTAAAACGTCAAGGCCTGGTTTTTTTTGGCAATAGGATTTTTATTAGAAATTTTAGTTTATTAACTTCGGGCCGAGCTGGCGGACGGATTAATGAGCATAAAACGCGACCTCTGAGCGGATAAAGAAAAAGGGAGAGAAAAAAAACAGATTGCCGCAAAAAAATTGGAGGGTCAGACGTGAACGGATCATCAGCCAGCGTACCTGATGGAGCCGATGAAA
>JAITJB010000283.1 GCA_031279155.1 Deltaproteobacteria bacterium
AAAACTGAAGTGCAACCGAATGACGCCGCCGCCTAATTGGGAGGCTTCCACCCGAAAAGTTGGCCAAGAGCCAACATCTAAAATTTCGTGGGACAGTCTATCGCGGATTTCAAGTAAACGAGCTTGCCTAGCCGTCGTTGATAGTTCGCTTAAGTCGTGGCGGACAATTACATACTCGGGCGTTTTAGGGCAAACCCTCTGGCTTTCGCCGTCAATAATGACCGTCCGCAGCATGTCATGGCGCTTAATAAGGGTATTCCAGGCCTGTTGGTAGCGATCAATATTTAGGCCAGCATCTTGGGCCTCAAAGTAAAAGTGACAGCTGACGCCGCTTAAGGCTAAAGTGGAAGAATTTCGGCCCAGCCAGTAGGCCTGCTGCATGTCAGAGAGGGGAAAACTCTGATGGGCCTCATCGGGTTCCACCTTTAGCAGATGACTTAAGGCCAATTTGGCCTCCGGCTTTTTAGGGGCCGGGGCGTCGGGCCCTAGGTCGCGGGCGAATTTTTCAGCCATGGCCGCTACATAAGGGTTAGCCGAAATCTCGTGGGGGGCGATGCGGATCTTAAGATCTTTACTGATGCGCTGGAATAGATCGAGACTTATCAAAGAATCCATGCCCAAATTTACCAGCGGGGCGTCAATGGGGACGCTATCGACTTCGATGCGCAGAAATCCGGCTATCTCCTTTTTAAGGTATGAGGTGAGGGCCAAAACCCGTTCGCTCATGGGTAGAGCCCGAAGTTTTTCATCTAATCCGCTCTCGGATACTACCTCTTCTTTAGGGGCCTTTTTGATCGTTTGACCCTTGAGTTCAGAAAATAGACTGGCCCCTTGGCCGGCGCTTAAAATTGGCAGCATCTTACGCCAATCGACCTTCATGACGGCCATCTGCGGGACCTGAGTATCTACAAGCCGGTCTACAATATTTAAAGCCGTTGAGGCCTTAAAGCTATCAACGCCTTGCTTTTCGATGCGCTCAAAAATCCCCATCCTAGCTACGGCCCCGATATTACTCCAGGCGCCCCAATTGATGCTCGTAGCTGGCCAAAAGTTGGCTCGCCGATAGCAGGCTAAGGCGTCTAGAAAGGTGTTGGCGGCCACATAGTTGGACTGACCATGGGTGCCCATGATGGAGGCCATGGAGGAATACATGACAAAGCATTCTAAGTCCATCTCTTTGGTTAACTCATGGAGGATCCAGCTGCCGTCGACCTTGGGGCTCAAAACCTTATCAAACCTAGGCCAGGTTAGATTTAAAAGGCTATCGTCATCTAAGAGTCCGGCCAAATGGTAGACGCCTTTTAAAGGCGATTTTGAGCTTAAGATGTTTTCCCGCCAAAAATCGGTCATAGCCTCTTCATTGGTTACGTCAACTTGGGCTAGACAGACCTCGGCCCCGTTTTTGATAAGCTTACTTATGGCCTCTATCTCGGGTTG
The DNA here is from genome assembly GCA_031279155.1 of Deltaproteobacteria bacterium. Lineage (GTDB taxonomy): Bacteria > Desulfobacterota > Desulfarculia > Adiutricales > Adiutricaceae > JAISWF01. The sequence continues at coordinate 1,438 of JAITJB010000283.1, forward strand.
TTTAGGCTCGCGGCGAGCAACTAGCCAGAGCTTACGGGCGCCTTTATCGACCAGGTGCTGGGCTAAAGCTAAAGCCAATTCACTTAAGCCGCCAGTAATTAGATAGAAGCCTTGTAAGTTACTATTGGGGCTTGTTCTTAGGCTAGCGCCGGGGCTAGTACTTAGGCTATCGGGGCTAGTTACCACCACTTTTCCTATGTGGCGGGCTTCCATCATATAGCGGAAAGCTGAGACTATATCTTCCATGGGAAAGACGCGGCTCTTAATGGGCCTAAAGATCCCTCTTTCAAAGCCCTCCATGACGCGGCCAAAGACCTCTATTAGTTTATCGCTCTCCTCATAGCCCATGCGCTCAAGATCGATAACGTGGTAAGTTACGTCAGATCTTATATTAGCGATTTGTTCCTCAGAACGGATGTACGTCCGGCCAATTTCCAGAAAACGACCGCCACTTTTAAGGCACTTAAAACCGCTATCGGCCAATTGATTGGTCAGAAAATTTAAGACAATATCTACGCCCTGACCATGGGTGTCCTGTAACAATTGGTCGGCGTAATTAATCGAGCGAGAGCTATAAACTCCCTTAACCCCTAAGGAGCGCAGCATGGCTCTCTTGCGCTCAGAGCCGGCGGTAGCGTAAATCTCAGCTCCCACACTTTTGGCCACCTCGATAGCCGCTAAGCCCACCCCACCAGCCGCGCTATGGAGTAAAACACGCTGGCCCTTAGTTAGGCCCCCAACGTTAAGGAGCGAATGGTAGGCGGTCATAAAGACGGTCGGAATACTGGCCGCTTGGGTAAAGCTCAAATTAGCCGGCATTATGGCCGCGCTTTTCTCCGAAGTTACGACATGGGACGCTAAGGCTCCGTATGCGGTGGCAAAAACCCGATCGCCAATCTTAAAGCTAGTAACATCTGGTCCTAAAGCCGAAATATAACCGGCGCAGTCGGTGCCGACGTTACCATCTTTTAGGGGTGATAAGCCTAAGACGATCATCAGATCCTTAAAATTTAAACTCGTAGCTTCAACTTGAATCTCAACTTGACCATTTCCCGGCAGCTGGCGCTCTAAGGCGGCCAGACGGATGTTTTCCAGCCCGCTTTGGCTGACCTCAAGCTTAAAAGCTTGGGCTGCGGCTTCAATTTTTAGCCTTCGGCTTTTTTCTGGCCCAGGTAAATTAGCCGCTACCAGGCGCGGGACGTAGAGCCTACCGCCCCGCAAGGCCAGTTTGTCTTCGGAAAGAGTGTTAGTTAAAAGTAAATTGGAAATTATCGGTAAGTTTTCGGCTAAATCGCCTAGAGGATCGAGATCGATTATCAGGGGCCGAATATTTTGAAGCTCGCTGGCCACCGACTGCTCAAAGCCCCAAAGAAGGCGCTGGGTGGGTTGTGGGATTTCGGTAGCTTTTACTGCGTGAGCGCCGCAGGTCATGATAGCTAAGCGAATATCTTTTAAGCCGCTTTGATCGATAGCCTTTAGAAGATACAAAAAGGCCTTGGGCACTTTGTTTTTAAAGTCCTCTATAGCCTTGGAGGCTTGGCGGTCTAAATCATGACTATCTAGGCTATGGCTATCAATGTCATGACTATCTATCTCATGACTGTCTAGGCCCCACAGAAAGATTAGGCCCTTAGGACGGCCGCTATCCCGCCAACTTTCTAAGGCCCTTAGATAATCATCGGACTTATCTAAGCAGATGGCCTCAATATCTTCTGAGGCGCTCTGTTGGTAAGTAACCAATTGGGTTTTAATACCTAGGCCTTCCTGGCCTTCCGTGCTTTCCGAGCTTTTCAGGCTTTCCAAGCACTCAGAGAGTTTTTGACCAAAATTGGCCCCTTTGTCAGCCAAAATAAGCCATGAGCCGCTATCGACCTTATCTAGCTCTTGGGGCGGCGAAATCTCCCGCCAGGCTGTTTCATAAAGAAGATCACTAAATTGGTCTCTAGAGGCCTTAAGCGTTTCCAGCGTTTGGCGGTTGGTCTTCTTCATGTTCAGGTCAATGATTTGAGCGATTAATAAACCTTGGGGGTCGTAAATTTTAAAGGAAGCCGAAAACATGTCTTGATTGAAACTGTGACCCTCTTTAATTTTGGCCTGTACGTAGACGGTTTGCGGGGCTTTGGCGTAGAAGATAACTTTATCCACGCTAAAGGGCATAAAGCCCTCGCCGCTCAGATCGTCTTGATTGGTCGCCAAGGCGGCCACCATGGACTGAAGGCAGCTATCGAGTAAGGCCGGGTGGATATTGTATTGGTTATCTTGATTGTCTTTATTATCTAAGGCTACTTCGGCTATGGCCCCACCATCATGACGCCATAAGCGCCTTAAGCCTTGGAAGGATTTTCCGTATTGAACCGCGCCGTACTGACTAAATTGCTCGTAATAGGAGGCCACGTCGACTTGTTGAGTTAAGCTATTTTGGCTTAAGCTATCTAGAATGCCCTTAAGATCGATTTTTTCTCTTGATACGTCTGGGCCCTTGAGGATATTGCCGCTGACATGTAGATGCCAAGGCTCACGGTTGGCTGTCTGACTAAAAATCTGATACTGGCAACCTGAGGTCTGAGGGGTTAAGACGACCTGGAGAGTTAAGTCGGCCTCAGTGAGCATTAAGGCTTCACGCAAAACCGTATTTTCCAAGATAACGCTAGAAGACCCAAAATAATCTAGGCCAGAGGCGGCGGCGATTTCAAAGTGGGCGGTAGCCGGCACGACCACGAGATCAAATACCCGGTGTTGACCTAAGTAGGGAAATCGCTTAACGCTCAACTTTGACTGATATTCAATAGTATCTAAGGGCGAGGCTATCTTTACGCCCAATAAGGGGTGAATAATGTTGGCTTGGTTAGAAATACTATCTTCCGAAGCCTTTGAACTCTTAGGCCTACTAAAGGCCAGGCGAGAGGCGCAGGTTTCATTTCTAGCGATGATGATATGCTCATCGAAGGCTAAATCGCTTGGGTCCGGGTAAGCGGCTACCCGGTCAAAGCCGTGAGCTTTTAGGAGATTTTCCCAAGAGGGACAGCTCAAAAATGGGTGATTATTTCTAAGGTCAGTATCCAAAAGAGGCTCAAGTAAGCAGCCAAAGGTTATCTCAAAGCCCATGACCGGCGCCGATTCGGTAATTTCCCTTAAGATCAATAAACCGTTTGAGGCCAGAATGGTTTTTAGGTTGGCTATGGCCTGGCTAAGATCGAAGGTCGCGTGGAGGACGTTAGCCGCAACTATTACGTC
>JAITJB010000333.1 GCA_031279155.1 Deltaproteobacteria bacterium
TCATCATGGGAGAATGAATTATGTTATCGATTTTCTTTAGAATGTGCGATTACGCAAGTGTTCGCTGGCCTGGTCTCTTCGCGCGTGACAAAAGGGGTGTCACTACAATTGAGTACGCCATCCTGGCCTCTGGTTTAGCTATCCTTATCTACTCGCTAATTGCTGAAGGTGGTGAATTCTCTAATACTATAAATTCAGTTTTTAAAAGAGTCACAGAGTTGATTGAGCCTGATGATGGCACAGGGAATCAGTAATGAGCTTGGTTTTAGCCCTTATGGCTGTTTTGGTTTTGGGCTGGGCGGCTGTTAGCGACGTTAGAAGCCTGACAATTCCCAACAGCTTAGTCATAGCCCTGGCCGCTCTGGCCTTGGTCAACGCCCTGATAGCGGGTTCTTTAGATGCCTTAGGGTGGGTTGGCTGCTTAGGTTGTTTGATCATAGGTATCATACTATGGAAAGCCAAAATCATAGGAGCCGGCGATGTCAAACTGGCAGCCGCCGCGCTCCTATGGCTACCTGGTCAGGTAATAGACTTCCTTTTTCTCACGGCTATCTTAGGCGGCCTCGTCTCCCTGGTTTACCTGGTGAAGGGGCGTATCGTCAAAAAGAAAGCCAAGCAGATCCCTTACGGCCTGCCCCTGTCGATTGCGACTGTGGCTTTGATGGCTTTGGCTCGCTTTTAGGGCTATATTTTAAATATTATTGTTTTTAAGTGCTAGAGCCTCAAGTGGAAGTGACATTATGATAAGAAGTTTATCAAAATATGCAATTTTAGTGTTGATAATTTTTGTAATGGTGGTCTTTCTCAACAGGTATTTTTCTGCTAATCAATCTGTCGCCACTGGGGGCGGGATTTCCACGCCTAAATCGACACAGTGTTTGGCCATCAGCCAAGATGTGAATCAAGGCGCCTTTTTGGACCAAAAATCACTTGAATGGCACGATTGTCGCCAATTGTCTGATGTAGCCGGGGCCGACGATTATTTTTGGCGGGACAATATCAACTCCGCCTCCCTTATTGGGGCGGTTACGAGGGTCCGCAAAGCTAAAGGCGATCTCCTCATGAATAGGGAGGTTATCCTCCCAGGGGAGAGCGATTTTCTCTCAGCCGTTTTAAAACCAGGTACTAGGGCCGTGGCCATCCGGGTAGACGACGTCACCGGCGGGGCTGGCTTGATAAGGCCCGGTAATCTGGTCGACGTTATAGTATCAGGTAAGTTTAACCATGAATCTTCAGGGTTTAGTGAAGTGGCCACGGCCAAAACATTATTAAATGGCGTTCGGGTTTTGGCCGTCAACCGCGATATCGTCTTGCAGGATCAAGGCAGTAAATCTGATTCATCGAATTCTAGATTAATTACAAGGGACAACAAAGGCACCATAACCCTGGAAGTGGCCCCCAAAGAGGTCGAGCTCTTGACGGTAGCCAGAACCATGGGAACGCTTTCGCTCTCTCTTTGCGCGATTGAAGATGATAATGGTACTGTGGCAACCGTGGCCGCAGGGCCTACGTTGGCCAGCGAAATCGTCCGTCCAAAAGGTACCACCGCTAAAGATCCAGCTCCCAAAAGCGTGGTGACCATGTATGGCTCTGACAAAAGGCAGCAGTTAAACCGCTGACGACCGACCTAGCCGTTGGAAAACCTGATGGTGATAAGGCCCTGGCCTTTTTTGAGCCAAATCACCATCTAATAATCAGAAAAGGATTTCTTCGGTAGGGTTTAAAATTGAAAAGGTCCTAGAATTGACGGGATATTTCTCGTGGGTTAAAGATCTGTCTTGGCTCTTACATTTAATATAATTATTTTTTGATAATAAAGGTTAATTTTAATGTTAGTTAGATATTTATTATTAAATTCTATAATCTTGGGCTTGCTTTTGGCTTCCAGCCTGGCCACGGCCCAAGATCTGCCTCCTGGCCAAGCGAGTGAGGTCCAGATTCATAGCGCTGATCGCCGCTTAGATCTACACGTCAGCCGGGGGTTAATCGTCAGCATGGGCCGCGACGCGGCTTCGGTCTTCGTAGCCGAGCCTGAGATAGCCAGCTACCAGGTGGTTAACCCATCGACTATTTTGGTTTTTGGCCGCCTCCCCGGTCAGACGACCTTGGTGGCTTTAGATGATCAAGGTAGTCCGATTTACAGCGCCACCGTGTCTGTGAGTTACAACACCGGCCCCATGATCGAGGCCCTTAAGAGGGAATTTCCCTCGCTTAATCTCAAACTAACCTCAGCCGCCGACGGGGTGGCTGTTTCAGGTGTGGTACCAAACGCCCAGGTGGCCTCAGACGTCATCGCCTTATTAGATTCCTTTGTCCAGCTCGGTCGGCCCTCGCCGGCAGTTTATGGTTCGTCGTCTGGTTCTAGTAGCGCCTCAGGTGAGGAAGGGTCCTCCGGCGCGGCTTCGGGCAGCGGGACGCTGGCTTCCCGTTACGGCAGGATAATTAACCGATTGACCATAAACGTGCCCACCCAGGTCAATATCCGGGTCAGGGTGGCTGAGGTTAACCGCAACCTCTCAGATAGATTGGGTATTAAATGGTTTAATACACCGTTCTCCAGAGTCGGCGGTAAAGCTTTCGTCTTTGGCATGGTCGATAGTCCAATTTTTGATTTCTTACGGTTAGAAGAATTTCCCGGCATACCCGAAGGGTTTGTCCCGGATTTTGGGGCTCTAATCGACGCTTTGGCTCAGGAGGAGTTGGTCTCGGTTTTAGCTGAACCAAATCTGACGGTCATGAGCGGAGATACGGCCAGCTTTTTAGCCGGTGGTCAGATACCCTTTCCCGTGGCTCAGGGCGAGGGTCAGATCTCCGTTGAGTTTAAGGATTTCGGCGTTCTCTTAGCCGTCACCCCCACGGTTCTTTCCCAAGATCATGTCAGCCTACGGTTAAGGCCTGAGGTCAGCGAGCCCTCCTGGGCTTACGGCATCAGGGACGGCAATCTGGAAGTGCCAGGTTTTATCATCCGCCGGGCTGAGACGACCATAGAGCTAGCCTCAGGTCAGAGTTTTGTCATCGGCGGCTTATTGCAGAGTAATTTAGAGCAAACCGTGGAAAAGATCCCATTTTTAGGCGATCTTCCCATCTTAGGCGCTCTGGCCCGCTCCCAATCCTTCCAAAGAGGAGAGACCGAGCTTTTGATCATCGCCACCGCTTATTTGGCTCAACCTTCCAATGGAACTGACATAATGCTCCCCAACGCCAACGTGACCATACCGAGCGCGGTGGAGAGATTTTTCTTGGGCTCCAAGCCCAAAGTGACCCCTGGCCCCTTGGTTCCTTCAAGTTATCTGTATTATTAAGTGCTATTAATTCTATCATGAATAAATAATAGGTTTTGTATGAATTTAAAATATCAATCACCCATTTTTTTGATTTTACTGTTGGCCGCTTCTCTGATGACTTTGGGGGGGTGCTTGACCCAAAACAATTATCTGCTCCAAAACCAATACGGCCCTCAGTTCGATAACACCAGGCCCCCCGTTTCGCCCTTGGAAGGGAACTGGCTATCGACTAAGAGCGTCAGCCGCGACTTCGGACTGGCGACCAATGTCAGTCTGGGCCAGGAAATTACCGATCGCACAGAACTCGCCACGCCTAAAACCTTAGGTAAGAGCAATCCCATGGCCTCTGTCGGCGCCGTTGAGCGCTACCAGAAGGGTCAGGTACGTGCGCTACCTGAGATAAGCTTAGAAGCTGGCGGGGAATCTAGCCAATGATGAGGAGCAGCATGAGTTCAAGAGCCCTAGATGAATCCGGGATAAAGCGCCCCAAGGCCGGTCTCTATTTGACCGATGAGGCGCTTATGAAGTCGACCTTGTCGCTGTTGGAAACCGGCGGAGGCCCGCTAGAAGCCTCGGCTAAAATCTCCAATGGCGACGCTTGGAATAACATACCCGCCGCCGACTTGTCTTCTCTCTCGGTTGCGGTTTTCGATCTTAAAGATCAAGATAACCTCATGGACAAGGCCAAGGATCTTTTGGAGCGCTGTGAGCAAGATACCGCCGTCATTGTCTTAGGTCGCGAGGACAACCTTAAAACCTACCGTAGGCTTAAAGCTATCGGTGTTTCAGATTATTTTTCTTACCCCATCCAAGCCGGCGAGTTAGCCGAAAGCGTCTCCCGTCTCTCTAGCGGGACAAGGGAGAAACCTCAGGCTACTGGCCATATTATTGCTGTCCATGGTGTTCGCGGGGGCTTGGGGTCGGGGCTTTTGGCCGCAGGCTTAAGCGTGGTTACGGCTGAAGATTACGGTCGCCAGGTGGCGGTCGTAGATTCGTGTTTGTCATCACCGACCGTTGAGGGCTATCTGGGAGTAAATACTTCGGGCAATCTCGATATCTTATTGGATGCCAAAGATCGTCTCGACAAAGTTCTCTTAAGTCAAGCCATCATCAGGCCATCAGAGCGTCTGGCCCTCCTTTCCGGGCAACTGCCGCCGGATGGTCATCCGACCGTCTGGCCGGACTCGGTTAAAATCCTCTCAAGCTTATTAGCCGAGCAATACCGCTACCAGATCTGGCGCAGCCAATCGGGCTCGCCTTTGGAAGCGGAATTACTGGCCGCAGCTAAGGTGGTCGTCCTTTTGACCGGCGGCGCTCTCCCCTGCGCGAGAAGCACGAAAAACACCTATACTTGGCTATCGCAGAACAACAAATCGGCCAAGGTGGTCTTAGTCTACAACCAGGTCAGCCCGGAACCGACAATCCCTCCAACCTATCTAGCCAAGGCCTTGGGTGTGGAATTTGATCTGATCATCCCCTACATCAAGGGCTTGGGCTCAGATTTAGTTAACGAGGTCCCGCTAAACAAGAAAAAGCATCAGCTCTATAAGCAGCTGACAAATCTGGCCAAATTAATTATGAGCCAAGCTGCTCCGGAACCGCCATCTTCTTGGTTTAAATTCTGGAGGCGCTAGATGAGCAAAAACGTCCAAAGTAGCTTAATCGTCGGCACAGGCTACTCCAGGATCAATTTAGACAAAGACCTGTACCAAAGGCTCAGAACGTACGTGTTAGATCACGTAAATCCTGAGGCGGCCTTGTCGATGAACCTGGATAGCTTGAAGGCCGCTCTATCTGAGGTGATAGCGCAAGCTGTCGTCAATTTTAACTTATTTTTAAACGGTTTTGAGCAGCGCGTTTTGGTGCGAGAAATCGCTGACGATATGGTCAGGCTCGGGCCCATACAGCCGTTAATGGACAATCCGGAAATCAGCGATATCTTAGTTAACGGCGTAGATCAGGTCTTAATCGAGCGCCATGGGCTGTTAGAACCCACCAACGTTCGCTTCCGCGACGCTAACCACTTGATGAATCTGGCTCAGCGCATCGCCAACACCGTTGGGCGCCGCATCGATGAGAGTTCACCTATGGTTGACGCCCGCCTCAAAGACGGCTCCAGGGTCAACATTATCGCCCCTCCCTTATCTCTGAGCGGTGTTTGTATATCGATTCGTAAATTTACCGAAGAGATTATCGATCTCGATCAAATGGTGGAAAACGGCTGTTTGGATGCCAAAATGGCCGATTTTCTTAAAATGGCCTGCCGGGCCAGGCTCAATATCTTAATCTCTGGCGGCACCGGGGCCGGGAAAACCACGCTTTTAAATGCCTTATCCCAATTTATCGGTCGTGATGAACGCGTCATCACCATTGAGGACGCAGCCGAGCTCAGGCTCGATCAACCCTACGTCGTTAAGCTGGAAACCCGTTCGGCCAACGTTGAGGGTACCGGCGAGGTCACTCAAAGGGATTTAGTCAGAAACTGTCTCAGGATGAGGCCAGATCGCATAATCGTCGGCGAGGTGCGCGGCGCCGAAGCTCTAGATATGCTCCAAGCCATGAACACCGGTCACGATGGATCTTTTTCAACCGTCCACGCCAATACTCCCTCTGACGCCTTGATACGCATGGAAAACATGCTCAATATGGGAGCGACCTACATGAGTTCGGAATTGGTTCGGCGCCTGTTAGCCTCGGCTTTGGATCTGATAGTTCAAATCGAGCGCGACAGCACCGGAGCTAGACGGGTAGTCCAGATTTGTGAGGTGGTACCATCTGTAGCCCACGGGGTTGAGTGCTTAGATCTGTTTTATTTCCATAGAGATATCGACCAATTACAATTCATTCAAACCGACCATCGCCCATCTTTTGATCAAAAAGTCGTGGCTTATGGTCTTTATGATAAATACCAGGAGCTATTCAGTGTCGCTAGTTGAGCTCTTTATTTGGGTCTTGGTAATCGTCCTCTTAGTTATGATGTTTGTCAGCGCTATTAAGAGGCAGAAGATTATCAGCCAGAGGCTATCTTTCTTAACGGCGGCTTCGGCTAGCGAGGAGCCGGCTTTTCGGAAACTGAACTTCAATAAGATTTGGACTCAGGAGACGAAGATCGGGTTTATGGCCTTTGTCGCCGCTATCGCCGCCTCGTTAATTTTAAATCTATCCTTTTGGCCGTCACTATTGTTACTGGTCGGCGCGGCGCCCCTAGTTTATTGGCTGGTTCGAAGAAGGCGGTTAAATAAGATTCGCCAAGATTTTGCCGCCTTTTTCCCCGAGGCTATCGATAGCCTCAACCGGGCCATCCAGGCCGGTCTTCCGGTGGAAAGGGCTCTAGCATCGGTGGCCGAATTGTATCACGGCGAGTTGGCCGCCCGCTTCCGCCGCCTGGTCCAGCTCTTGGAATTGGGGATTCCTTTCAGGGAAGCCTTGGACGCCTTTTCTAACCAGCTAAATCTTCCGGATGTGGATTTCTTCTGCGCCCTATTGGCTCTCAACCGGGAGAGCGGCTCGAGACTTAGCCCGCTTTTGACCTCTCTCCACCAGACCTTAAGGGAGCGGCAGGCCATGGCCCGCAAGCTTCAAGGGCTTACTTCTGAGTCCAGAAACGCCGCCCGTATTTTAGCTGTCCTGCCGCTTTTTATCATCGGCTTCCAGACCTTTATGAATCCCTCCCATTTGGACTTTCTGTTAACCGATCCCATAGGTCGGCTTTTATTGGGCTACGCTATCATCAGTATTGGGGCGGGTTTATTGATAATCCAGCGCATGTCGCGGCTTTTGGAGGCTTAAGTGCCATTTCGGTTTTATATAATTTTAATAGTCGCCTTAATTATCCTGGCTTTATACATCTACATTGAAAATAAGGTCTATGATTTACTGCTCCGAAACCGGCTCAGCCGGGTTTTAGGCGGTAAAACCCAACCTCTGGCCGGTTTTGTCGACGTATTGCTGCGGGTTTTGGGACGTCCCTTGGCCGGGATTAAGGAACGGGAGCGTTTGAGCGCCAAGTTGGCTAAGGCCGGGCTTGCGCCGGCTAAAACACTCAATATTTTTTTGATAATCAAACTATCAATAGTGCTTATAGGTGCATTGATATGTATTCAGTGGCTTAATTATACAGTAGATGATATTTTCGGTGAACCAATCAAGACTTTACAGCTTCTTTTTGTGATTTTTATTGCGTCAAGATTGCCTGACTGGTGGTTATCCGGAAAAATTAAGGAAAGAATGGCTCGCATTAGCGCCTCAGTACCACAGGCCCTTGATTTTATGACGATTTGTGTCGAGAGTGGCTTAAGTCTTGAGCAGTCATTTGATCGGGTGGCTCGGGAAATTGAGAAGCTGTCACCGGAGGTGGCTTCGGAATTTAGACTGACGCAGACCGAGATGATGGTCATGGACCGCTTTTTGGCCCTAAAGCGCCTGGAAAGGCGCAGTGGGGTTAGGGAAATGGCCACCATGGCCAACTCTCTTTTGCAATCAATTCAGTATGGTACGCCCCTGTCCAACGCCTTAAAGCACATCGCCGCCGATTGTCGGGCCACGCAAATCGCCGCTTTAGAGGAGAAAGCTGGTTCCATCTCGGCTAGGATCGGGATTCCGCTAGTCCTTTTGGTCCTATTTCCGCTCGTTGCCCTGATCGCGGCGCCATCACTCATCTCACTGATGCGGGTTTTTACTGGCATGTAGTTAGCGTAGTAAGCGACGGTAGTTTGAGACTTATTTCTAGCCTTTTGAACGTAGATTAATTATGAGGTCGAGATGGTATTCACTTTGAGAAGAATTGCTAGCCTTTTGGGAGTCGTTTTATGTCTTTCTTGTTTGGCTTTAGGCTGTCAACTACAACGTAAAACCGACAAGCTAACTATCGAAAGCGTCTTAAAACAGGACAGCTGGGAGGCCAACCGGGCCATCATGAAAGCCGCTGAAAATAGCGGCAATCTGGAAATCGGGCTCCAGACCGGCCAGAAGGAGCTCGATTCCCGGCCCGATAACGCTGAGGCCAGGATAATGATGGCTAGGCTCCAGACTATTTCCGGGCTGCCAGAGCAGGCTCTTTTTACCCTAGAACCCCTGGAGGCCAAGCCCACGCCGGCCTATGAGTTGGAGAAGGCCAGGGCTTTACTGCGGCGGGGCCTGACCGCCGAGAGTCGGCCGCTCTTGGAGGGCCTTTTAGCTGTCAATCTAGATCCAATGACCCAAAGGGCAGTCCGCAAGTTGATGGCTATCTGCGAGGCTCAGGATGGTCAACACCAAAAGGCTCAGGAAATATTCCGCCAATTGCTAGTTGAAAGGGAGGAAGCATCGGTCCGTTTCAATTTGGGTTACTCTTTGATGGCTTCCAACAAATATCAAGATGTCGTAATAGTCCTTAAGCCTCTTTTGGACACTCCCCAATTTGTCGAAGCCCGTTATCTGGCGGCGGCGGCTTTGGGCCGTCTGCACAACACGAAAGAGGCCAGAGGCTTATTGGAAGGGTATCTTTCGGACGCTGAAATCAATAGGCTATTGGGAGGAAAAAAGTGAAATCAATAATAAAAGCCGTTTTGAAAGACAAGCGGGCTTCGGTCGCTGTGGAGTTCGCGTTTATGTCTCCAATTGTGAT
>JAITJB010000016.1 GCA_031279155.1 Deltaproteobacteria bacterium
CCGCTGCGTGATGTTTGAGGCCGCTGTAGCCGGATCCATTCCGGTCATAAGAACCTTAAGAGAAGGCCTTTCGGCCAACCGCATCCAAAACCTATACGGCATCTTAAACGGCACCACCAACCACATCCTAACCCGCATGTCTAAAGATCATTTGACCTTTAGCGAGGCCTTAGCCGAAGCCCAAGAAGCCGGCTACGCCGAAGCCGATCCCACAGCCGACGTCATGGGTTTTGATGCGGCCCACAAGCTGGTCCTCTTAACGGCCTTAGCTTACGGGGTCCTTCCGGCCATGGATAAAATCCAAATCGAGGGCATAACTACCCTTGAGCCTGAGGATTTCTCCTTTGCCGCTGAATTTGGTTATGTCATAAAACTTTTAGCTACCGGGTCCTTGGCCGAAGATGGGCTATTAGACGTAAGGCTCCACCCGGCCATGCTGCCGGTAAGCCATCTTTTAGCCAGGGTCAGTGGCGTCATGAACGCCGTGATGATTCGCGGGCACGCTAGCGGCGATATTTTTCTCTCCGGCCCAGGGGCCGGGATGATGCCCACGGCTTCGTCGGTCGTTGGCGACATCATCGAAGCGGCCAGGATAACCCATCACTCCCATGACGACCACCGGCCTTCGGCTTTGGGCTGGCGCAACTTAAGATCGGAGATGGTCAAGCCTAGCGGGCAAACCAGCGCCCCCTATTACCTTAGGTACGCAGTTATTGATAGGCCGGGCGTTCTTTCAGCTATTAGCGGCATCTTAGGCCGGCACAACATTAGCTTAGCCCAGGTCATCCAAAAGGGCCAAAACCCCAAGACCGGGACGGTTAACCTGGTCATGCTGACCCACACGGCTAAAGTAGGCGATCTTATGATGGCCGTAGACGAAACCAAGGCCTTAGACGTCGTTAGAGAAGTCCACCTGATCCGCGTGGAAGAATTTAACTGACTTTTTTTTTAACTAAGGCGCTCTAAAGCCTTTTTGGCCGGCTCATGGCCCTGATTTGCGGCTCTAGAAAACCAAAATTTGGCTTGAGCGAGATCTACTGGTCCGCCCTCGCCTTTGTAGTACATAGCCGCTAAGTTGTACTGAGCGTTGACTGCGCCCTGCTCGGAGGCCTTTAAAAACCAATCTCTGGCTTGAGCCATATCTACTGGTCCGCCTTGACCGCTATAGCACATAGCCCCTAATCCGACCTGGGCTAAAGCTACGCCTTGTTCGGCAGCTCTTTGAAACCAAAATCTAGCCTGAGCGAGATCCACTGGTCCGCCGGATCCGGTAAAAAAGGAATTAGCTAAGTGATACTGAGCCATGGGGATAGCTTGTTCGGCGGCTTTGTATAACCACTGCCTGGCCTCCAAAGCATCTTCTGGCCCCCCTAGGCCTTGACTGTACATAAGGCCGACATTGTACTGAGCTAAAGCCATGCCTTGCTGGGCGGCTTTTAAATACCACTGCCGGGCTTGAGCCTTTTCGGCTTCCCCGCCAGGGCCAAACAATAGCATGTTGCCTAAATTGAATTGGGCGTCGAAGTTCCCTTGTTCGGCGGCTTTTTGAAACCAGAGCTTGGCCTGAGCCATATCCACTGGTCCGCCTTGGCCTGAATAGTACATAGCCGCTAAACTGTTCTGGGCTGAGACGTTACCTTGTTGGCCGGCTTTTTCATACCACAATCTGGCCTGGGCCTCATCGACTGGCCCCCCTTGGCCTTCTCTATACATGCTGGCTAAATTGTTCTGGGCTGGTTCGTGGCCTTGTTCGGCGGACTTTAAATACCAATGCCTGGCTTGGACCAAATCAACCGGGCCGCCGTCACCGGTTTGGAGCATCAGGGCGCAATTGTACTGAGCCGTTTTATAACCGTTTTCAGAAGCTTTAATAAACCAATTTCTGGCCTGGACCTTATCAACCGGCCCGCCTTCCCCGCTGTAGAACATAACAGCCGCATTGAGCTGGGCGTCGGCCATTTGCTGCTCGGCGGCTTTTACAAACCATCGTCTTGCCTGAGCTTTATCGGCCTCCCCACCCTCGGCGCGGTTGAACATAAGCCCGACATTAAATTGGGCTTTGGGCTGGCCCTGTTCGGCGGCTTTTAAAAACCAGCTCCTAGCCTCGCGCTTATCGACGGCCGTATTTATGCCATTGTAGTACATAAGGCCGACATTAAACTGAGCGTCGGCATTGCCCTTTTTGGCCTGATTGAGGGCCCCTTTAAAGGTGGTTATATCTGAGTTTTTCGAATAATAATTAATCCCAGCTACGCAGGCAAAGGAAACTATAGCCAAAAGTATTTGATATTTGAGTGGAAGTTTTTTAAGCATAAAATCACTCTTTTTACTAATATTGATTGAAAAGTCGGGCCGGAAAATATCGGCTCTATTTTACCTGTAAACCCCAAAAAAACCAAGAGATCGCCTGGCCGCAGACATAAGGCTCTTGCCTTTGACCCATTTTTTTGCATATAATCGTTAATCCTGAAACGGTCGGCTAAGCCGACTTAGGTTTTTGGATTACCCCCTGAAATTCGTCTCTCTATCCCGCCTCATCTTACCAATTTAAAGGTCACAGGAGTTCTTTTTACGACATGACTCACGATTACCTTGTCAACAAAACCATCGGACAAGTACTGGAATCTAACGCCGCCCAATATCCTAACGAGGATGCTTTAATCTACCCTAACCGCGACCGCCGCTATACTTGGGGCGCCCTCAATGACGAGGTCGATCGTCTGGCCAGGGGCCTTTTAGCCCTTGGCGTAAAAAAAAATGATCGCCTGGCCATCTGGGCGACTAACGTGCCTCAGTGGCTGACGGTCCTCTACGCCTCAGCTAAAATCGGGGCCATCTTAATTACGGTCAACACCCATTACCGCAAATCAGAAATTGAGTACCTTCTTAAGCAGTCGGAAGCCAATTATCTCTTTATGATGGACTCCTTTCGGGGTTTTAGCTACGTTAACGCTATAAATGAAATCGCCCCGGAATTGGCCTCTCTTAAGCCGCAACAATCCCGCCTAAACTCTAAAGAGCTTCCCCACCTTAAAACGATAGTCTACTTAGGCGATCAAACCCCGCCTCCGGGCATGTTAGCCTACGACGCGGTTTTAGATTTAGGGGCTAAGGTAGAGCAAAGCGAGCTTAAAAAGATATCCCAAAGCTTAGAAGTTGACGACATCATCAACATGCAGTACACCAGCGGGACCACCGGCTTTCCCAAAGGGGTCATGCTGACCCATCAAAATATCGTCACCAACGGCTATTGGATAGGCTTCCACCAGGGCCTAACCCAAAAGGACCGCATATGCCTCCCGGTGCCTCTCTTCCACTGCTTCGGTTTAGTCTTAGGGGCCATGGCCGCCTTAAACCACGCTTCAGCTATGATCGTCTTAGATATCTATAGCGCCATGGATATTTTAATTAACGTGGAAAAAGAAAAATGCACGGCTATCTACGGCGTCCCCACCATGTTTATCAGCCTTTTGGAGCAGAAGAGCTTTAATAATTTCGATCTCTCAACTCTTCGCACCGGCATCATGGCCGGCTCCCCTTGCCCGGTTAAGACCATGAGCGAGACTATTGAGCGGATGAATATGCGAGACATTACCATCTGCTACGGCATGACTGAAACTAGCCCCGTGGTCACTCAAACTAAGATTGGCGATAGCTTAGATAAGCGCACCCAAACCGTGGGCCGGGTCATGCCGGGAGTTGAGCTTAGAATCTGCGACCCTCAGTCCCGAGAAGATCTCAGGGCAGGTGAAATAGGCGAAGTAGCCGTTCGCGGTTACGTCAACATGAAGGGCTACTATAACCTCCCGGTGGCCACCCAAGAGATAGTCGATGAGGACGGCTGGATCCACACAGGCGATTTGGGCTTCTTCGATAGCGACGGCTATTTGGTGATTACTGGCCGCTATAAGGACATGATCATAAGGGCCGGGGAAAACATCTACCCCACTGAGGTCGAAGAAGCCATCCGCCACATGCCAGGCGTAAGCGACGTGGCCGTGGTGGCCGTGCCCTCGCATCTCCACGGCGAGGAATTGGGCGCCTTTATCATCTTAGATGAAAACACCCCGCAAATTACTGTCCGCGATGTCAAAAGCTATCTAAGGCCGCTTATTTCTGGCTATAAAATTCCGCGCTTCGTCAAATGCCTTGACAAGCTCCCCCTTACGGCCAGCGGAAAAATCCAGAAATTTAAATTGAGAGAAATGGCCTCAGAACTTTGGGGGACCTTTAAAAAAGGCCCCAAAACGTCCAGCTACAAGGAGAAGAGAAATGCCTCATGAGTTTAGCCAGCGCTTGAAGGCCCTACCCCCATATCTATTTAAGGAGCTCGACCGCATCCGCGACGAGGTCAAAAGCCGAGGCGTGGACGTTATCGACCTAGGCGTTGGCGATCCTGACCGCCCAACCCCGGCCCACATCATCGAAGCTTTGGCCAAGGCGGCTGCCGACAAAGCCAACCATCAATACCCGGTCTACTCTGGCATGAACGAATTTCGGAAGGTTGTGGCCAAATGGTACCTCAGCCGCCATAAAGTCCAGCTAGAGCCCGAGACCCAGGTCTGCTCGCTCATCGGCTCCAAAGAAGGCATAGCTCAGTTTCCCCTGGCCTTTGTCAACCCCGGCGATACGGTCTTAGTGCCGGAACCAGGCTACCCGGTCTACCGCAGCGGCGCCCTCTTTAGCGGGGGGCAGAGCGTCTTTATGCCCTTACTTGAGAAAAACGGCTTTTTGCCTGATTTAAAAGCCATAGATGAAGAGACTTTAAAAAAGGCTAAGATATTGTGGGTAAACTACCCCAATAATCCCACCGGAGCTCCGGCCAGCCAACAATTTTACGCAGATCTTGTAACCTTGGCCAAAAAATGGAACATTATTATCTGCTCTGATGCGGCCTACTCCGAGTGCACTTACCTAGATAAGCCCCACCCATCGATCTTAGAGACCCCGGGAGCCATGGAGGTGGCCGTC
This sequence comes from Deltaproteobacteria bacterium, assembly GCA_031279155.1. Lineage (GTDB taxonomy): Bacteria > Desulfobacterota > Desulfarculia > Adiutricales > Adiutricaceae > JAISWF01. The sequence continues at coordinate 4,972 of JAITJB010000016.1, forward strand.
GAATTTCATAGTTTATCTAAGACCTACAACATGACCGGCTGGCGCATCGGCTGGGCGGCAGGTAACGAAACCTTAATAAAGGGCCTAGGCTTAGTTAAGAGTAACGTTGATTCCGGGGTTTTCCAGGCCGTCCAGTTGGCCGGCATGGCCGCCTTAGAGGGCCCCCAAGACTCCGTAGCCTCCATGGGCCAGCTATATCGCGAGCGCCGGGAGCTCTTAACCAAGGGCCTAATTACCGCTGGCCTAAAAGTTTTTGAAACGCCTTATACCTTCTATCTCTGGGCTCACGTACCTGAGGGCTTTAGCTCGGCTGATTTTGCCTCCAAGCTCTTAAACCAAGCCGGGGTGGTGGCCACCCCTGGTAACGGCTTTGGGCCCTCTGGCGAGGGTTACGTCCGCTTCGCTTTGGTCCAAGAAGCGCCTCGCCTAAAAGAAGCTGCCGACCGCATAGCCTCGCTTAAGTTTTAAGCGAAATTTAAGCAAGTTTTAAGTGATAACAAGCGCTAAAACCGCGCTGTTGACTTTAGGGTCATAGTTTTGTTAACATCATTAGGCTTTTCAGACGGCCCATGGTCGTTGAATGAGGCGGCATAGCCAAGTGGCTAAGGCGACGGTCTGCAAAACCGTTATCGGCGGTTCGAATCCGCCTGCCGCCTCCATTAATCCCGAAATACAATTAGCCTTTTTGTATAATAAAACCCCTTGACGCCTCAAGGGGTTTTATTTACTGTAATTTATTTTTTTAGCTTTTTAGCCTTATTTTTTAGCCTTAATTTTTTAGAATCTAACTCCCCCTAAAAAAAATCTCGACCAACCCTGGCTCAATTACGATAGGGTCTCTTAGGTCTGGCCTGGAAGGCTCATGCCCTTTACTAGTTTAGACTTTACCTTGTTTCTAGGCCTTGTGCTATTGTTAAACTGGCGCCTTAAGGCTATGATTACCCCCTATCCGGCCTTCCTTCTTGTAGCAAGTCTAGTTTTTTACTTTTTAGGCGCGCCAAAATTTCTGCCCCTCTTAGTTATCGTTGGCCTAGCCAATTGGTTTACCGCCCGCCAGATGAGGCCAGACGTCTTAGCCTCTCGCCGCAAGCTCTACCTCATCGCCGATATCACCTTTTGCCTGAGCTTATTGGGATTTTTTAAATATTTTGAGTTCTTTGTTATCACTATCGACGGCTTAGGCTTTAATGTCCAAGGTCTTTTAAATCTGCCCGACATCGTCTACCCGGTCGGGCAGTCCTTTTTTACCTTCCAGGGCTTGTCGCTGGCTATCGACCGCTACCGCCGTCCGGATTCAAATCCCCCGACTATAGTCGAAACCCTTTTGTTCGTATCCTTTTTCCCCACCGTCCTTTCCGGCCCCATCCAACGCTTTGAGCCCTTTATGGGCCAATTTAAAAAAAAATTACCCTCGCCAGAAGATTTAAACATGGCTTTAGTCTTAATCCTCTCGGGGTTATTTAAAAAAATAGCTATGTCTAGCTACCTCTCCGAGCACATCGTTCGGGGGGTCTTTCAAGTCCCTGAAAGCTACAGCTTTTTAGGGGTGCTAGCCGGGATATACGGCTATAGCGCCCAAATTTATCTTGATTTTTCTGGTTACTCCGATCTGGCCCAGGGCATAGGCTTACTAATAGGTTTTGATGTTGGTCAAAACTTTCAATCTCCCTACCTGACCACCAATATCCGAGATTTTTGGCGCAGGTGGCACATATCGCTATCAACGTGGCTGCGCGATTATCTATATTTTCCCTTGGGCGGATCGAAGAAGGGCTCTCGCTTTGTTAATCTCTTGATAACTCAGACTCTAGGCGGGCTTTGGCACGGCGCCCATTTAAGGTATATAGTTTGGGGCTTTGTCCACGGCTTACTTCTAGCTATAACTCACCAATATAGAGACCGAAAGCTAAGGCTCGAGCGGGCTTGGAAGGTCATTGGTTTTAAGTCATGGCAGCGGCCAAAGCCTAGGTGGGTTAGATCTAAAAAATTTTTATGTTTTCTTTTGACCTTTAATTTTGTAAGCTTTACTTGGATATTATTTCGGGCCGAGAGTTTTCACCGGGCCAAAGACATTTTTAAGCTCTCTATAGATCCCTTTAGAGCGGGCCTAGGAGCCCCCTTGATGGCCTGGCTTTTAGTCTTTTTAACTCTCTTAGCCCAGAGGTACGGCGAAGGGCTTAAGCAAATTTTTTTCAATGTCCAAGCTAAAATGAGTATCCCCGTCCTGTCGCTATGGTGCGCTTTATGGGTTATAATAATCATCAAACTCGGACCAGCCGGGGTCCTGCCCTTTATTTATTTTCAGTATTAGGCGGTTATTTATGCTAAGGATTGTGGCTATAGTTATCTTGGCTGTGCCATTACTTTCCAGCTGCGGCTTCAACCGCACGGAATATGACAACCTTCAAGCCATGCGCGATGAATACCTAATTAGGCTGTCGGAAATTAGGCAGACCAACGAGATCATCAGCCGCAACATAGTCGGCGCCTACCAAGAACTTGAAGTCTTAAGGCGGCGGCTGGACGAAAGAAATGACCAAGGCCGTTCTAACTGATTAAATGACCAGGGCCATTTTAATTAACTAAATGACCAGGGCCGTGCTAACTTATTAACTTACAGTGCTATTTTTTCTGTTAACAATCTAAAGATAGGTATTATTTTAATGAATTTATCTAAATCTCCTCAGGCTACCAAAAATCCCCGGCCAAAGACTCATCTTTGGTATTCTTTTTTAGCCCTCTTTTTGGCCACAAGTTTGTCTATCTTAATCGGCTGCGGCGACGATACCAGCCAAACTTCGAGCGCCCCTACCAGCCCGCCTGCCGCCCAAGCTCCGGCTGGCGCCCCAACTACGCCGCCAGCTGAAACTTCTGATTCGCCCGATACAATAAGCTCGCCAGATCTTTCGGCCCCCAACGAGGAGAGCGTTGCCGTCATCAATGGGACTAACATCCCCAAGAGGATCTTCGATGTCCAAGTCGGCCTCAGGACCCCGGGCGGACCGATGGCCGATCCCACCATTGAGCTCCCTGAGGGGGCTGACGCTTCACTTATGATAGGTCTTGAAGTCTTAGAAAACCTCATCGCTCGCCAGGTAGCCATCACCGAAGCCATGAGGTTAGGCTACGGGCCCGATGAATCTGAAGTTGACGCCACCATGGAAAGACTTATTGAATCCTCAGGTAGCCGCAGTGAATTTGAGATGACCTTGGCCTCCTTTGGCATGACCCAAGAAGATCTCCGGCGACAGATTTTTGAGACCATGGCCGTCACCAATTGGCGAGACTTAGGTTTTTTAGCTGAGGTTAGAGTTTCAGAAGCTGAGGCTAGAGCCTTCTACGACGATAACATAGAGCTAGCCAAACACCCCGGACAAGTCCGGGCCTTACAGATCATGCTGCCCGTACCCATGGCCGCCGGGGCCGAAGCTGAGGAAAACCGGGCCAAAGTTAAAGCCAAGGCCGAAGCTATACTTAAGGAAGCCCAAGAGGGAGCTGATTTTTATCGCTTAATTGAACTAAGCATGGATCAAGCAACCAGGGCGGCCATTGATAATGGCCGCTTAGGTTGGGTCAGTAAGGAAACCACCGGCTTTCCTGAGCTCGAAGAAGTCCTCTTTGCCCTCAAGCCCGGCGAGGTCGGAGGCCCGGTTGAAACGAGCTTTAGTTTTCATATCGTCAAAGTCTTAGAGACTAGGCCTGCCGGTGTCCAGCCGTTTGAAGAACTAAAATCTGAGATTGTCGAATACTTAACCGACAACAATATAAACATAGCCATAAGTAAGAAAATCGCCGAACTTAGAAAATCTGCTCAGGTCGAGATCTTAGACCCCCTCTTAGCCGCCGCCTGGCCGGAATTCCAACAAAAGCTAGCCTCGACCGCCCCGCCTGAGGCCGGGGCGCCCGAGCCCGCCGGTCCGACTGAGTCTACCGAGCCTACCGAGCCGACCGCTCCGACCACTCCGGGAGAAGCTAATCTGGCACCCTCTAGTAGCCCGACCACACTGGGCTCTCCTGAGGCAGCCCCCGGGGAAAAACCTCTGGCCGCACCCGAGGCCGCCCCTGGCGAGTCGCCTCAGGCTGCACCTGATGCCGCACCAGGTCAATCTCCACAGGCCCCGGCAGCTAGCCAAAAGAGCGAGTAGGATATAATTTCGGGGAATATTTACAATGGTTTTAGTCAATATAAAAACAGCCTTCTTTTGTTTTAGGTTTTTTTCAAGGAGCATTTGGCATGTCCGGACATAATAAATGGAGTACCATTAAAT
>JAITJB010000037.1 GCA_031279155.1 Deltaproteobacteria bacterium
ATATTACGTCATGTTAGTTGACGTAATATGTCATGCGGCTGACGACTGAATGACTATCCGTCAGCCGTAGAACCCATATGCCATGCGGCTTACAGAATAAATGCCCGCCAATTATTGACATAATAAGTCAAATCTATTGATTTATTACATCAACTTTATTGACGTCATATGTCATGCGGCTGACGACTGAATGACTAGCCGTCAGCCGTAGAAGCCGTATGTAAAGCTGTTGACAGAATAAATTGCCGCCAGCTATTGACGCCATATGTCATGTGGCTGTTGACAGAATCAATAGCCGCCAGCCGAAGACGTGATATTTCAAGCTGATGACAGAATTAATTGCTGTCAATAAAAATAATGCCTTGAAATCGCAATTAACTTTTGTAGAGCGCCATGACTTTAAAATCTGACGCATCTAGCCAACGTAACCTAACCACAGCTTTTTCCTAAACGTTTAAAAATTACCCACCACCAAAATTTAATCTTAGACCTCAACTGAGGGCTTAGGTCACCGATTCGATGGGATCAGAGGTCATCGAAACATTTCAAAATTTAGTGTCGGAAACTTCTCTCTTATTGGAAAACCACTGCCGTCAGCCTTTACCCATAGTCCAATATATGACATAATTTGAAAGGGTGATTTTTTGCCTCTCTTGGAGGGGCAATAGAAAGGTCAAATAGAAGTTTTAGCTATACAAAATAGCTTTCTTTGGCTAGATTTTAGGCGGGCTTACGCCAATGGTGGAATGGCTTTGAACTTAACGATAATACAATCCGGCCTAGAAGACCTGACCATAAGCATTCCCGATGGTCAAACCATCATGGAGGCCCTTAAAGGCCAAGGTCTTAACCTCGACGCCCCATGTGCTGGCCGTGGCCGCTGCGGCAAATGCTTAGTTTCAGTTAAGGGAGATTTTGAACCCCCAAGTGAATCTGAACTAGAAATTCTTTCTGGCCGAACCGATCTAAGGTTAGCCTGTCAGGCTAAGGGCTTAGGCGATGTGACGGTGGTCGTCGAGGCTAAGGCGCTTTTTAGCGCCCTAAAGGGCCTCGGTTGGACAGCTCCTTACAATTTCGATCCCCCGATAAGTTTAATAGAGGTGGGAGAACGCGACCGCCGCGATCAAAGGCCTTTAATGAGGGCCTTAGATTTAAGCTCGGAAAATTATGATGTTCTAAGCCAATTATCAGTATTAGAAGCCAACCGAACGTTGGGCAAAGTTCTTTTCTCGCACCATAAGCTCTTAGGGGCTTGGGAAACTCATGATGGTCCAAATGAAAATTTAGCCGCCGCCTTTGACTTGGGGACAACAGGCTTAGCTTTAGCCCTAATCGATCTCAACCAAAGACAGACTGTAGCCATGGAAACGGCTTTAAATCCTCAGACGGCTGTCGGGGGCGACGTCATAAGCCGCATGACCTATGCCGCCGAAAGCCCTGAAAAAATCCAGCATCTTCAGAATCTAGCCTTAGAAGGCCTGGCCGGATTAGTGGCCAAAGCCGTAGATAGCACGCGAGCCAAAAATATCGGCGCAGCCGTTATCTGCGGCAACACCACCATGCTTCACTTACTGGCCGGCCTAAACCCCAAGAGCCTGGCCCAAGCGCCCTATAGGCCGATTTTTGTTGATCGTTTAAATCTCTCGCATTTAGCCCAAAAAATAGGTCTCCCGCCCTGGGCCGAAGTTACCACTGCTCCCTCTATTAGCGCCTACGTGGGCGGCGACATAACTTCGGGATTAACGGCCATTAAGCTCTCCCAAAGGCCAGGCACCGTAATATTTATAGATATTGGGACTAACGGCGAGATAGTTTTATCTAAGGACAACCACCTGGTGGCCACTTCCTGCGCCGCTGGGCCGGCCTTAGAGGGCATGAACATCTCCTGCGGCATGAGGGCCGTCACCGGGGCTATCGATAGTTTTCAGTTGGCTCCCGACATGACGCCTACCTACACGACCATCGGGGGCGTTGACCCCAAAGGCTTTTGCGGCAGCGGGCTTATTGATATTGTGGCTGAACTTATTAGATCCGAAGTTATCACTAAAACTGGCCGCTTTTCGCCCTCTAGCGTCAAATCCGGGCTTATTAAAGACGGTCAATACCATTTAACCGATGAGGTCTTTCTCAGCCAAAAAGACATCCGTCAAGTTCAATTGGCTAAGGGGGCTATATCGGCGGCTATGAAGATGCTCTTAGAGCGATTTGAACTCACTTTAAGCGATCTCGATGAGGTCGTCATCGCCGGCTCCTTTGGCTACCATCTTAAGGCTGAAAATTTGCTGGCAATCAGCTTAATACCCAAGGGCTACACTGGCCCAATAACCTTTGTCGGCAACTCCTCTTTGGCCGGGGCGGCTAGATTGCTTTTGGATCGCTTGGCCACTTTGGAAATCGACAGTATCGCCCAAAATGTCGAGGTAATTGAGCTCGGTTTTGACCCCAAATTTCAAGAAACTTTCGTTAAAGAACTAAGCTTTTAAGCTTTCTTAAAAATAGTTAGCCTGCCAAGGCTTAAGGCTAAGAAGACAGACTATATTGGATCAGCATCATCGGACCAACCCTAAAAAATTAAGGCTCAAGCCTCGTTTTATGTCTGGTAAGTATTGACTTTAGTTAGGCTGTAAGGTACTCTTTGGTTGAGTGTTGTTTAAAAATTTTTGTTTCGATTTTGCTACTTACTTAACTTAACCTAGAGCCTGCGTAACATATTGCTAACTTCCATAGGGCGACTTAACGCCGACTAGCCAAAGCCCAAGTGAGGCTGTTGACATTAAAGCCCCCACATTTAAAGCTTTCACTGCCAAACTGGACTGGAAACGTCAATTTTTTGAGGATTTTATCGTATGGCCATGCAGAAACCGCAAATCAGCACTTGCATTGATGGCAAGCCCCACTCCTGGATGGTCGTTGCCGAAGAAGCCCTTCAGAGCGGGGACATCACTAAACTTGAGCACCGCTGGTGCAAGAAATGCGGCTGCCTGACCCAAGTGGGCATCACGGCCGAAGGCCAGCCGGTAGTTGCCGTCAACGAATCCGGCACCCCGCATTTGGCTGTGCCCAGGATCCTGGACGTGATGATCAAATGAGCCGTAGGTCCATTTAACAATGGACCTCGTCTGTGGCCATGGTCTGGAAGAACCCTCCGGATAGCCCCCTATGGATCTTGGCTGACCCCTCCGTAGGGGGGTGCGTTTTTTGGGCCATGGGCTACCTTTGGTCCAAGCCAGCGCCTCGTGTTTCCTTGGCTCCGGCCTGAAAATACGGCCCGGGGAGCCTCGCTTTCGAGGGTCAACCCGGGCCATGTTTTTTAGCGGGCCAATTTTTTTATTATCAGACTCGCTTAGGTATCATGACCTAGTCGCTTTTCCAAAAAGCTAAACCTCCTCATGTTGGCGATTTTGCCCTTAAAGCCAACTCGCCAAAGTTACTTCTATTTGCAAATAAGGTTAAATGAAAGCCACCAAAATCAGAAATGTCGCCATAATCGCCCACGTGGATCACGGAAAGACCACGCTGGTCGACGCTCTTCTATGGCAGAGCGGCCTTTTCCGGGACAACCAGACGGTCAGGGAGAGGGTGATGGATAGCTTAGATCTCGAGCGCGAGAAGGGCATTACCATCATGGCCAAAAATACCTCCGTGGTCTATAACGGCTACAAGATAAATATCGTCGATACTCCCGGCCACGCTGACTTTGGCGGAGAAGTTGAAAGAACTCTAACCATGGTCGACGGCGCCCTACTTTTGGTGGATTCCTCCGAAGGCCCGCTGCCGCAGACTAGATTTGTGCTCCAAAAAGCTTTAGCTAAAAAGCTACCCATTATCTGCGTTATCAATAAAATCGACCGCCCCGATAGGCGTCCGATGGAAGTCTTAGATGAGATCTATTCCCTTTTTATCGATCTAGACGCCGATGACGATCAGTTGGAGTTTCCGGTTTTCTACACCAACGCCAAAGCCGGGGCCGCCTACCAAGATCTCACGGTCGCCTTAACCGGCGAGCCAACCAGCTTAGAGTGCTTATTTGAGGCTATAATCACCTATATTCCTGCTCCCGCCGGCGAGCCCGACGCCCCGGCCCAATTTCTGGTTACTAACCTTGATTGGTCCGACTACGTAGGCCGCCTGGCCATCGGCCCCTTAAGGCGCGGCCGGCTTAAAAGTGGTTCCGAGGTAGCCTTAATTAAGGACGGCCAGAGCGTCCAGCGGGGTACGATTAAGGTCTTATATACCTTTAGGGGTTTATCGAGGGTAGAAACGCAAACAGCTGAAGCCGGCGATATCGTGGCCCTAGCCGGCTTAACTGAGGCCTTTATCGGCGATACCGTAGCCGATCTCAATACCCCCGAGGCCCTGCCCACAGTGGTGGTCGATGAGCCGACCTTAACCATGGAGTTTAGCGCCAACACCTCGCCTTTAGCCGGGCGAGAGGGACAAAACCTTACTTCCAGGCAGATCCGATCTCGGCTGGAAAAAGAAGCCTTATATAACGTCTCCATCAGAGTTTC
>JAITJB010000059.1 GCA_031279155.1 Deltaproteobacteria bacterium
GGTTTAGTAACGCCTTTAGACCGGCTTATGGGACAGCTAAAACAGACCGTCACGGGCTCGGTTAAGTCAACTGTTGGGCGATTCTTTAGGCGCCTTAAAGACGGACTGTTTACCGACCCCGATACCGATGACGCCCCGCCTGAAGATATCATCTTCGGGCTAGCCTTGACCCCTGAGGCGGCCACCACTGGCACGACCATCGATCTGAGCTACACCCGCGACGGCCTCCCCCACCGTCTCAAGGTTAAAATTCCCGCAGGCGTTGAGGATAACTCCCGCCTCAAGCTCTCTGGCCAAGGCCATAGCGGTCCTAACGGACGCGGCGATCTCCACCTGCGTCTGACAGTCCAAAGGCCTGATTCTTAACCTAGTCAGGCCAGTTTAATAAGCGAGCCCATATAATTATCGCCTTGCCCCAAGTATTCGAGCTGAATTTTCCGTTAGATCTGGTATTTGGCGGCTATTTTTTCCTGCATTTTTTTTCGGCCAAAATATTTTTGTTAATTTTATTAAAGCTACCTAGGATTTATAATGAAGCTTAATTTTAAATTTTCTTTTAAACTTACACTCTTGCATTTGCTGTCTATTTTAACTTTAATAATGATTGTACTTTCATTTATTTATGGTAGTGATCACTTTTCAGTTAAAATTATACCAATTATCGTTTCTATTATTATTCTTATAAAACTATCTGGCCGACTTAAAGTTATTAAACAAATCAATAATATTATTAACCTATACACTAAGAAGGACTCTGATTTTTATGATAGCTTTATTTCTTTAGACCACGTTTCTGAATTAATAGAGTTAGATAGTAGCTTACCTACAAGAACTAAGATAGAAGATATACCTACCGAACTACCTTATTCACCTTTAATAGCCCCATATCAACTAATACCTTATCGTTTAAAAATTAAAGTCTTAATTACAGATCAGTATAATAAACTTATTAATGATATACCAAAATGGCGTGGTAAATTTTGGATTTATTTAATAAAAAATGGCTCAATTCCAGTAGATGCATTTCGTAAAATTATAAATTACTTTAATCCTTCTATAGATTTTAACTACCTTGTCTCAAACAATTTTACTCAAGAAGATATTCAAAACCATGCTAAACTTCTTTATAACTTTGCTTTCCCCAACCAATCAAAGATATTATCACCTGTATATGGGAAAATCACTTCTGAAGCCGAGAACATGTTTGTAAATTCGCACGAAATAAAATTCTTTAATTCTTTATTTGATTCTTTGGTAACCCGTTATTTATATATTTTTCAAAATGATATTCTCCTGCGCTGGTTATTTATTTCTGATAAGCCCGGAGATTTAGCCGATATAAAGTTTATCTATGAGGCTATGTGGCATTACGCTTACCATTTTCCCAATGATCCCAAGAGATTTAATCAAGCTTCAGATCTCTTTTCTCGGGCTTTTTGTCATAGATTCTCGCCTTCACCTGGTGAGTTTGATACTATCCCTCCCCTTGATTATCTTTTGGCCAAAGTAAAATACTTTGCTAAATCAGGGGCTAGTCTTGACGGTCCCTCTAATGATGACCTAAAAAAGTGGACGGATTTTTCCTTCGCCTTAAAAGACGTCGAAGGCTTGTCTTCTTTGGCTTCGGGACTGTGCTGGTTGGGTCAGACCAATCTAGAGCGCAGTCTTTTATATAAAATGGTTACAGAAGGTCTTCCTTTAACGGCGGAAATCAAAGAACGGGCAAATATATTATTATATTCTTTAAGCGGTTACTAAAATCTAAGAAGCTCAATACCAGCCAAAGCGGCCCGGGTGCGATATGCGCCCGCAAGATTCAATCAATTAAAAAAGATTCCCGCTTTAAAGAAGGCTAGCGATGGTTTTTAAAGAAAGCTTGGGCCAAAACAAGAAGCCTAAGGAATTTATTATTGCGATCACATTTTAGTCAAACCGGCTAAAGTTTGACTATTTTCATCAACGCTTTTTTATCTTCCCAAGCCCCCCAATACCACAAAACGGCTATTATCATTGTTTTATTTTTTTTAGCGACTTGGCCCGCTCTTTGCTTTACCTAACCTCCATCAGGCTAGGTAAGGATCCTGGTCCAGGTCGCTTTCAAGCGGCCAATATTATTAACACTTAATAGAACTTACACGGAGGCCGCCATGCCCAATGTTTTTTCCAGATTCGCTGACATCATCAGCTCCAACATCAATTCTCTTTTGGACCGGGCCGAAAATCCGGCCAAGATGCTTAAACTTATCATCGGCGAGATGGAAGACACCTTAGTTGACATTAAGTCCGGTACGGCCCAATCCATGGCCGCCCTTTCCAACCTCAAGCGCCGCCGCGACGAAGTCGCCAAAACCAGAGATCTCTGGCTGGGACGGGCCAAGCAAGCCGTGGCCAAGGACCGAGATGATCTAGCCAGGGTGGCTTTAGTTGAAAAACACTCGGCTGACGAAGAATTGATGTCCTTAGAAAGCCAAATTGATGAATTAGACCAGCTTGTGGCCAAACACCACGACGAAATCGATCAGCTGGAAGCCAAGATCGCCCAGGCCAGAGACCGCGAAAAAGTCATGAAGCTTCGCCTCAATCAAGCCGAGCAGAGCCTTAAGGTTAGCGGCGAGATGCGTCGCTACGATTTGACGGCCTCCCGGGCCAAGCTCGACCGCCTCGACCAGCGCCTGGACCGCATCGAAGCTGAAGCTGAACTCGAAAGAAGCCATCGGGGCCGCCAGAGTGGCGACAACGGACTGGACAAGGAGTTTGCCCTGCTAGATGACACTATCGAAAAGGAGCTCGAGTCCCTTAAAAAGTAACAACGCACCCGGAGAATAAAGACAAAATGGGCCATACTATATTTTTAATTATTTTCCTACCTTTGATTTTGCTAGCCTTAGGCTTTTTTATCCTGTGCTTGCGCTGGTTTTTAACCAGAAATCAAAGGGCGGATAACGCCAAACTCGTCGATCTGACCATCAAGCTCGACGCTCGCTTAGATAAACTGGAAACCAGGATAACCGCTTTGGAAGATATCCTTCTAAATTTTCAAGATCAGCCATCAATTGATAAGAAAATTAGAGAATTTGATAAGCAGTTAAACCAGCCAAAAAATTCCTAGGTTTCTTAAATATTATCGATGATTTACCTAACTATCTTGAAAGGAGAAGAAAGATGCCGTTAAATCGCAGTCATGGTCCGTTTAGATCCCGAAGCGGTTTACTATTGGGCGTCATTAAGGGCTTAGCTGAGCACTATGGTTTACCAACCTGGCTTTTAAGGGTGCTTACCATCGCCCTGGCCGCCATGGTAACCTTCTGGCCCGTGGTCATAGTCTACGTTCTGGTCGCCATCTTCATGCCCCTTAGGCCAATGGGCTCGCGTGTTTTCTAAGTTATTTACAAGCTAAGCTAAACTAGGTATGGGAGAAGTAAAATGAGTTTTAACCAATGGACTTTAAAAGGACCCTTCAGATCCAAAAACGGGCTCATATTGGGGGTTCTAAGGGGTTTAGCTGAGCACTGGCAAATCTCCCCTTTTACCGTACGGGTTTTGTTTATTATAGCCGGCTTTTTTTTAGCTTTCTGGCCGCTCCCAATAATTTACGTTATCGCGGCCATAATAATGCCTTCAGAGCCTAAGCTCTGGCCCAAAAACGAACGCCAAAAAGAATTACTCCTCTTGGGCCAGGCCGATCCCCAGGCCCTAGTTGAGCACTTAACGGCTCGCTTCGATAGCCTAGAAAAAAAGGCCCGGCGGCTGGAAGACATCGTCACCTCCAAAGCCTACCGGACCAATTAAAAAATATTCCCCCCCCAAAGCCCTTAGATACCGTCCCCACCGAGCCCTTGGAGATCGGCAAAACGCTCTTTACTGTTGCGCTCAATCTGAACTAAGCGGCCTTTTTTAATAACTAATACCACCTGACCAAACTCCAGGCCTTTTAAGGCCTGGATTATTTTTTCCCTGACCGCTTGGGCCTTAAATAGCTCAGGATCTAAGCCTAAATTGACCTCCGAAAGCTCCTCGGGATTAAAATTTTCTTTTCTCTCAATTTGAACTACCCGATAATTTTGGGCGACCAATACCACCTGCCCATGCCAAGTCCTTCTAAGGAGCCCCGTAAGCCCCTCTAAGAGGGCTGTATCCAATAATGGGGTTGGGGTGCGTCTTACTACCGAAGTCATCTTGATTCCTATGGCCGATAAAGAAAATTCCCAAAAAAAGCCGCCCTTACTTTTGGGAAAGCGGGGCTCATGTTAAGCTCAAGCCGGGCTCACGTTTAGCCCAAGCTTAGCTAAAACTGCGCTCAATTTGAGCTTACGGTTCAAGCGTTAAAGTCGCGCGGCGGGGGAGTAAACTCTCCGCCATCGTCGTCGTCGTCACTGGTTCTAAAATCGCCGCGCTCAACTTTTAAGCACATGGCCGATAAAAGCTCAATGACCTTGCCGATAGGCTCTTGGCGACACAGCCCCATGACGGCCAGCGTTAATAGCACTGAGGGCAATAATTTTTCCCCATCGGAATCATTGGTCCGGTTAAGCTCCCTTACCACCAAGTCCATGGCTTCCAAAACAAGCGAACCAACGCGGTCCACTGATTCCATCTCGAATACCATTTTTTCTCTCCCCATCAATAGCCATCTTGCGACAAATCAGTCACTGACTTATAATCTACAGAAAACCTAGTATTACACCTTATAAAAGGTCAGGAACAACATGCCCCATACTAAATCTCGTCAAGCCCAAAAGTCTAAAGATAAAACGAGCCCCTATTCGCCGTGCTCGCACGAAGAGCTCTACCAAGAGGCCTGTCAGGTCATCCCCGGCGGCGTCAATAGCCCGGTCCGGGCTTGCCAGGCGGTGGGCGCCGTACCACGTTTCGTAAAAAGAGGCCTTGGCTCTCGTATTTACGACGAAAACGGGGTCGAATACATCGATCTGGTCTGCTCGTGGGGACCTCTTATTTTCGGTCACCGCCCGCCTTCGGTGGCCAAGGCTGTTTCCGCCGCCTTGGACTTTGGCTCAACCTTTGGCGCCCCAACTATCGCCGAAACCACCTTGGCTAAGCTCATCTGTCGCCATATGCCTTCGGTGGAGATGGTCCGCCTGGTTAGCTCAGGCACCGAAGCGGCCATGAGCGCCATCCGCCTGGCTAGGGGGGCCACCAACCGCGATCGCATCATTAAGTTTAATGGCTGCTATCACGGTCACGCCGATAGCCTCTTGGTAGCCGCCGGTAGCGGGCTAGCTACCTTTAGCTTGCCAGGTAGTTTAGGCGTGCCCAAAGCCCTGGCCAATCTAACTATCACTTGCCCCTATAACGACCCCGAATCGCTGACCGAAATATTTCGGCAGATAGGTCATGAAGTCGCCGCCGTTATCGTTGAACCCATTGCCGGCAACATGGGCGTGGTCCCACCAAAACCGGGCTTTTTAGAGACGGCCCAAAATCTTTGCCGAGAGTACGGGGCCCTCTTAATCTTCGATGAGGTCATCACCGGGTTTAGGGTTGGCTTAGGCGGGGCCCAGGGCTTCTACGGCCTTAAGCCTGATTTAACTGTCCTCGGCAAGGTCATCGGCGGCGGCCTACCGCTAGCCGCCTTCGGCGGCCGGCGCGATCTCATGGAGCTCTTAGCTCCCTTAGGCGGCGTCTACCAAGCCGGAACTCTTTCCGGAAACCCTCTAGCCGTGGCCGCCGGCATCGCCACCATAGAGCGCTTGGAAGAGGAAAAGGGCCTGTACGGTCGGCTCGATTTTATGAGCAGCCGCTTAGCCGAAGGCTTGACGGAACTGGCCAAGACCAAGGGCTTACCTAGCTGCGTTAACCGCGTGGGCTCAATGTCGACTCTCTTTTTCACCGAAGGCCCGGTCTACGACTTCGATAGCGCTTCCCGCAGCGACACTTGGCTCTACGGAGCTTGGTATCGGGCCATGCTCAAAGAAGGCGTCTGGCTACCGCCCAGCCAATTTGAGACCATGTTTGTCTCAGCCGGCTTTCTCTTCGATGAGATTGATATCATCTTAGATCGGGCCGAAAACGCCCTGGCCACTCTATAGCCAGATTTTGGAACAAAAAAAGACTGGACTGACTCAGTCGATCCACCTTAGAGAGTACACTTTTTAGCCGAAAATAACCAGTAAAATTTCACTTAGAATAGTTAATTTTAGTTGCTATACCACTACAGATAGTTACTAACTCGGCTAAGGCCAAAAAAAATTTAATCTCGACCTAGTTTTTGGGCTCCAAACAAAAAATCCCGGCCATTGGGCCGGGATTTTTCTTTTGGCCTCAAGGGAAGGCTTAGATGTCTAACCAGCTGGCGCTGAACAGGGAGTGGCCCAAGATAACTCTGGCCGTCTTGACTACGTCGAGCTCTTCTTTCTTCAGAGCTGAGTCGTCGTGTTTAACCCCGTCCATAACCTCGTAGACCAATTGGGAATACCAGGGCAATTTACCAGCGCAAAGATCCATAATTTCCTGATCAAAGGCGTCAACAATACAGCTGTACATGCCTTTGCGCCTGAGCATACATAAGTAAACGCGGTTTAGAATACCCCTTAAGTGGTCAGGGTTACCGTTGGAGATGTTGGACAAGCCGTTAGTCGATTTAACAACGGCTCCTTCCTCGATGGCCCCGACGATATCGGGCAGCATTTCAAAAAACTCTAGGTTGTTCATCAGCTGCTCTTGCTGGATGTTAACCGGCGTGATGATGGGGTCGACCCAGGCCGTGGAAGCCGGGATCTCTAGGGCTTGAGCGGCCATCAAGAGCTCAGTGGTTAGTTCGGCGCGCTCGTTGGCGTCACGGGCCATACCAGTGGGTCCCCACATCAAGGCCACCCAATCAGCATTGAATTTCTTTGCCAGCGGCAACATGGCGTTGTAGCGCTCGGGACGGCACATGATGGAGTTAATGAGGGCAGGTTTGTTAACTGCTTGAAGCCCCGCCTCAATGGCGTCGATGTTAGAAGTGTCCAAGACGATAGGGATCTCGGTGACCTCCTGAACGATCTTAACGACCCAGGGCATCAAGGTGGCGCCATTCTTTTTGGCTGGTCCCAAGTTGATGTCGATGTAATCTGGCTCAGTCTTGGCGATCGCCTCAGTCATCTCGCGGACAGGTCCGGGATCCATGTCTTTAAAAGCGGCGCCGATCTTCTTATTGATAACGTTAAGATTCTCGGCGATCGTGTACATGTACTTTTCGGCCATGCAATGCTCCTCCGTTTGTCATAGGACCAAGCTGAAGTGTCAAGGTCACATAATGTCAATTCTCTATTTCTATGAACTCGGACCAGTACCAGTTACCAGTCCGAACTTGTTCAGGCGACCTTGAACTCCTTGAGGAATTTACCTAGGTGGGCCGCCTCTCTGGGACCGATGGCCACTTTCCAACCGGTTAGTTCCTCTTCCATGTCGCCCATGATGGCGGCGGCATAACCCGGAATGATCACGGACTTATGCTTGATTTTATCGACGATCCCACTTTTTTTACCAACAAACATACCCACGTCATCGCCGGAGAACTTGCCAGCCGCCCAGGCGGTCATAACCGAAAGACCTTCGGAGTCTTTGATAAGAAGCCAAGCCGGGACCCTGGAGCCCTCGACCTCGCCGGAAACGATAAAGTAGGTTAGCGAGAAGTTGGTGGTGATCAAAACCGGACTGTTTTCGTCGGGGTTATTGATCTCGTAGATGCCCTCTGTCACGGTCATTGGGCGCTGCGGATCGGTAAAGATGTTGAGCCGCTCGAGGAGTAGCGGGAAGACAACCGCACCGTCGAAATCGGAGAGAACAACGATGCCAGCGTACTTGGCGATCAAGCTTGCGGCAATGGCCGTCTGCAGAGCCAAGTTGGGGGTGATTTCACAGGGGAAGGCGATGGTGCCATAACCATAGTCGCGGTTTTGGCCAACCAAGGCTGCCCGGCGAATAGCGATACTATCTTGAAGAGCCTGTTTAGGCGTACGGGCCCCAGAGTCGATAACGATATCCTTGATGTCTTTGGCCACCAAGGCTTTGGTAAGATCGGCTACCTCATCCAAATTAGCCGCCTTGATCCAGACTGGAACCTTGGCCGCTTTAGCGACTTCGGCTACGGCATCGACGTTGGCTTTGGTAGCCGGGCCGATAAGAGGATTTTTGCCGGCTAAGGCTTCGGCCGCCGCCTTGAGGGCCGCAGGATCTTCACTATAGAGGATGACGCTCAAATCGCTGTTGTCAACAACGGCCTTAGCGGCTTGAGCTAGATTGGCTCCGCCTTTGACAACGACCAGCTCGGGCCGGAGGTTTAATCCCACGCGGGCATACTGATATTTTTGATACCTTTTAACCAGGGCCGCGATCTCGTCGGGGCTCTTGGTGTCCTCGATCAGAGCGGCGATGCCCGGAGGATTGAAAAAGGTCTTCTCATGACGGAACTGCACGGTCTCGCCGCCCACCTTGACTGCGGTTTCCCCGTAGCCGATCGTGACCGGACGAATCGGGGGGGCCGACGCGGCGGACAGTTTTTCACGAGACTCTGGCTTAACATCGGGGCAAGCATCCAACTCGGCTTTACCTGATGCCAAGTTCATAGCGAAGGCCAGACAGGTCGGAGAACCACACTTTTTGCAGTTGGTACCCGGCAAAAGTTTGAAGATTTGAATACCGGTCAGAGCCATTTGTAAACTCCTAGAATTCGCCGGCCCACTCAGGCCAGGCCATTATAGTTGTGGGTCCCTCAGTCCAGCGCTTACCAGAGGGTTATCCAAAACAGCGACACAACCTCCCACCAATGTGAAAGTGAGCCTATCGTCCCTTCCCGGGGCCGAATCTACCTCCCGGCCAATTAACACAACGGGACTTGACACGCTGAGATATCGTTTCCCGTAAACCCGCAAAGGATTGGCCGGGAATAAAACTCAAAAAACTATAAAAGCAAAAATGCAAAATAATCTAGGCAAAATCGAAAAAAGGCCAGAAAAAATTAGAATAATGCAAAAAATTGTGTAGGTCAAGGCCCGCCCAAAGGGCAGCGGGCCTTTAACCTAGGTGTAGATCAGCCCAGGATGGATTCCATCTCCAGAGCCGGGTGCTTTTTCTCTTCCAAGAAAGGATAGATCTCTTCCTCGGTGGTACCCACGGACTCGTCGGCAATGCGGTCGACTAGATCCGGGATTCCGAGTTCCTCGCCCCTCTTAAGTAGCCTATCTCTGAGCTCCTCTTTGAGGGCCTTGGGCATCCAGACGAGGCGCTTGAGGCCGCCGTCGCCTAAGACGAACTTCCTTTGGATGATATTGTACTTGGAGTGTCCAACGAAACCAGGCGCCTGGTTACCGCCGCCCATGGTGCCAGCTAGAGTTGAGAACTTCATGCCGCTGGGGGTCTCACCGGTGTAGTCGCGGTTGACGGTCATCAGGCCATTACAGGTTGGCAATACGGCCGCGATGCACTCGCAGCAGCCGCAAGTGGTCATCGGGTCATTGATGAGGCTGTAGAAGCAGACGTTGTTGACGGCCTGCCTGGAAGCCTTATTGATGAACTCGTTGGCGCCTTTGTAGATACCCAAAACGGGATCTAAGGTCTCGCCCTTCTCAATGGGCTGGTTGGGGCCGGTCGGGTTGATCTCGAAGCTGGCCTTGCAGTCCATCCAGTTGTAGGCGCCGCAAAGGCCGGTACGCTCGGGGCTGACGACGCAGACGTGGTTGGGAGCGAAGCTCTGGCACAGGGTGCAGCTGTAATAGGTTTCGGTCCCTTCATCGGTCATGTTCTCAACGCGGGCGTCCCTGACCACGTAGACGTGGCGAGCCTTCTCGCGGATTTCCTCGGCTTTAGCCTTATCAGTGTAGAGCTTGACCTGGAGCTTATCGAAGACCGCGCCAAAGTCCTGGTGGATCTTAGCGTGGAGGATAACGCCAATGTGCCTGAGGGTGAAGCCCTTGGCCACGGCCTCTTTGGAGATACGGACCATGCCGATATCACGCTGGCCAGTGTGCATGACGCCTTGGGCGTAGTTTAACAGGTGGTGAATCTGGCGCTCCAAGATGGGCTCGAAGTCTTCTTGGAATTTACGGCCAGCCACCTCGACGACGATAGCCAGGGGCAGGGTGCTGCCTTCGGGAATATCAGCCAAGTCTGGGCCAAACAGTTCGATCTTGCCGTCTTCGACGTGATCCATGGAGGCGGAGGTGACCCACTCGACGGTGACCGTCTTTGAGCCGCCGCCCATCTCGACGTAGAGATCGTTTTTACGGATGCGCTCACCCTCGAAGGCCGGGCCGTAGGCCACAGGCACGTCGACAGTGGAGACCGTAGTTTTAAGGCCGCGGACTTCGACCGACCGCTGGACGATCTCATCGATACCAACGTTAGCCACAACGTGCTCGTAGGTGCACACGCCGGTGGGGAGGATTTCGGGAATGTCGGTGTCGCTGAGGGTTGGGAAACCCCAATTGACGCAGCCGGCAGCGTTGGCCGCCCACTCGGCGTTGACTTCACCAAAAGCGTTAATAAAAGCGAAAATACGATCTTTATTGTAAAGAAGCATCTTCTTGTAGTCGCCGGGCTTGACGCCGCCGAAGGCCATGGCCGCGCGGTTGGCGAAACCTAAGGCGAAAACGGCTGCCGAAATATCGGGACCAAAGGGGACTAGACGGGTGTTCCAACCGATCTCAACGCCGGCCTCAACCAACTGCTGAGAGAAGGTGGTGCCAGACTGATTGGCGCACATAAACACGT
>JAITJB010000135.1 GCA_031279155.1 Deltaproteobacteria bacterium
TATTTAAAATATAACCGCAGCCTAACGTCTTGGTTTCAGAGTGGTTAGAGATCAGAGATTTCAGAGAGGCTTGGGGGGGGCATGGAAAATTTAAAGTGGCCGATAATCGTTGTCACCGCTTCCCAACGATACACCAATGATTGGGATGGCTCCCTATCGTTAGCCCAGGCTAGGGTATCTTATCAATACTGCGAGGCGGTCTACCGTACAGGCGGACTACCGTTAATTGCCGCCTCCTATACCGGCGAGGGTCCCAAGCACTATGAGGGCCGAGGCTGGCCCCAAGAGCCCCCTCGTAAGATCGGGCCCTTGAAGGGCCGGGCTAAGGCCATTATGAGTCAGGCTCACGGCTTACTATTAACTGGCGGCGGCGACGTGATCTTGGGCGATGAAGATGGTTTAGATAGCGTTCGGGAAATGGATCGCGACCGCGACTTTTGGGAGGCCGCCCTTCTCGAAGCGGCTATGGAACTAGATAAGCCGGTCTTTGGCGTCTGCCGTGGTCTTCAGCTGATGAATAAGCTCTTGGGCGGGACGCTTTGGAACGATATCCCCAGCGAGTTTGATAAGCCCATAATCCATCAGCAAAGCGAGCCCCGAACCGAAAAGAGCCACAAGGTTATCTTAGAACCCAATAGCTTAATTAAGCGGATATGCGGCTCTGATTTAATCGAGGTCAATACCGGTCACCATCAGGCGGCTAAGGATGTCGCGCCCGATCTTAAGGTCACCGGCCGCAGCCCTGACGGACTGATAGAGGTTTTAGAGCATAGGCGCCTTAAGTTTTTTTTGGGGGTCCAGTGGCATCCGGAGAGCTTGGTTCCCTTCGATAGGGTGTCAGAAACCTTGTTTTTAGCTTTCATCAATGAGGCCGCCGCTTGCGGCTCCCAATAAGTCAGCGGGGGATAATATGCGAAAATGCATGAATGTTAAATCGGTCGTCTCTCGCCTTAAACGCATCGAGGGGCAAGTTCGCGGGCTGATGAGTATGGTTGAAAAAGATGTTCCCTGCGAAGATATTTTGGTTCAGATAAGCGCGGCCAAATCAGCTCTCCATAAGACCGGGCAGGTGATTTTAGAGGGACACTTGCGCAACTGCGTCTTGACTGGCATTGAAAGTGGCGATGCCAAAAACACCTTAGAAAAATTGGCCAAGGCCATCAAGCAGTTTTCCTCCAAAGTAGGTTAGGCTAGCCTTGCCGCGCCTAGGTTAGGTTAGGTTAGGTTAAGATAGGTCAGTTGGCTAGGCTAGGCTAGGCTTAGCCTAGGCTAAGCTATCTTAGGTTGGCCTAGGTTGGCTTAGCTTAGCGGAAGTCATTATCCCCTCGGGCGGCTTATCGAATCCATGGTACTTAAAGTTTAAGAGGCGGGCGGAATTAAAGACGATGAGAAAGGCCCCCAAGTTGTGGGCCAAAGCCCCGGCCACCGGGCCCATTAAGCCGCCAGCAGCCAAAGATACGGTAAAAAAATTCATTATCATCGATAAGGTGATATTGACCTTAATAGTCTTGGTCGTCTTTTTGGCTAACCTTAAAAGATGGGGGATGCGCTTAAGATCGTCTCTGACTAAGACCCCGTCGGCGGCCATGGCGGCAAGTCCGCTGCCATTTCGGCCCATAGCTAAGCTCACATAAGCCGACTTTAAGGCCGGGGCGTCGTTTAGGCCGTCGCCGACCATCAAGACTTTATCCCAAGCCCTGCGTGGGAAATCTTCGGTTATGATCTTAGCCTTGTCCTGAGGTTTTAGTTCGGCCCGGACAAAGGTAATGCCGGCCTCGGAAGCGATAGTAATGGCCGCTTCCTTATGGTCGCCGGTTAGAAGCACAGTCTTAACGCCTTCGGCCTCAATAGCTTTAATGGTCTCTTTGGCTTCTTTTCGGATGGTATCGGCTAGGGCCAAAAAACCTGCGGCTCGCCCGCTCACGCCTATGAAGACCACGGCCTGGCCCATTTTTAGGTATTTTTGGGACGAACTTATTAAGCCTAAATCAAGCTCCCAGTTTTTTTCCTCAAATAGCTCTAAGCTCCCGCCAAGTATCTCTTGATTATCGGCTACCGCCCTTACCCCACGGGCTTCGATGAGCTCAAATTGGGTAATCTCTAAGATCTTAACGTTATTTTTTATAGCCTCGCGCCTAATGGCTTTGCCTATTGGGTGCTCGGATCGCTCTTCGCAAGTAGCAGCTAAGCTCCATAAATTATCCAAACTAATTCCCGGGGCGGCTATAGCGCTAGTAACCTCGGCTTGACCGTAGGTGATGGTGCCGGTTTTATCAAAGGCGGCTACCTGGACTTTGGCCAGGCGCTCTAAAGCTTCGCCTGAGGAGATGATTATGCCCTGCCGGCTGGCGTTACCGATGCCGGCCATGATGGCCGTAGGGGTGGCTAATACTAGGGCGCAAGGGCAGAAGACGACTAAGATGGTAACAGCTCGCAGCGATTCTCCGGTTATAAAATACGTTATTAAACAAGCGGCTAAGGCCATAAAAACGATATAGCCGGCCCAGCGATCCATGATCCTAACTATGGGCGTTTTGGAGGCTTCGGCTGATTCCACTAGCCTTATCATCCTAATGATGGAACTATCCTCGCCGACCTTGGTGGCCTTAAAATCAAAGGTCCCCAACTGATTTAAGGTCCCGCTATAGACCTCATCGCCGACCCCTTTATCAACTGGTATGGATTCTCCGGTTAAAAGCGACTGGTCAATAGCCGTGCGGCCAAAGACTATCTCGCCATCGACCGGGATAACCTCGCCGGCTAAAACGCGGACGATATCGCCGCTTAAGACTTCTCTAGCCTTAAGGGTAGTAACGCTACCGTCTCTTACGACCCTAGCTGTGACCGGAGAGAGGTTAACCAAATTTTCCAAGCCCTCGCGGGCCTTTCTGACTGTGCGCTCCTCGAGCATCGAGCCTAAAGTCATGATGAAGGCCACTTCGCCGGCGGCAAAGATCTCGCCAATACAAATTGAAGCCAAAAGGGCCATGGAAACCAAGACGTCGGCTGTTACGTCAAAGCGAGTAAATAAGCCTAACCCCGCCTCCAAAAGGATAGGAAGGCCGCATAAAATAACGGCCACATAGGATGGAGAAAAGGGGGCGTTTGGAAACAGATCTATGAAATCAACGAGTAAGGCTACGGCCGAGATCAGGGTGATAGCTAGCGCTTTTCGGCCCTTAAAAGAGAAAAAGCTAATAATTTTCTCCATAGTTACCTCCAGAAGCGGTATGGGGCCAAGATAGCCGGGCTTAAGACGGCCTCCTGAGGCAAATACCCCATACCCCTATAGGGTATGTTAGTTTGGAGGTTAATGTCAACTAGAAATTTTTGGAGCCCTTAAAAGGCTTATCTGAAAGCTAAGGCCAAGGCGTTTTTAAGGCGTTTAGCCTTAAAAAAAATATGCCTCCCTCTATGGTATAATCGTTACCTTGACGTTTAGCCTAAGGCGTTTCGCCTTATTGCAAAGGGCTAGATACAAGAGGCTAGATGCAAAGGGCTAGATACAAGAGGCTAGATACGAGCGGCTAGCTTTGAAGCTAAAGGCTAGGGACTATGCCCAAAATTCTGCCCAAGCTTAGGCGCATTTTGGCTTTAGAAAATAGTCAAAACCAAACCCCATCAAGAATGGCAATTTATGAGACAATATGATCCAAACCTCCCGTTAGATCCCGACCGCATTCACATTGGTCTTGACGTGGGGTCCACCACCATTAAAATCGCTGTCTTAGATAGTTCCGGTAGTATTATCTATCATAGCTACGGGCGGCATTTCTCCGAGGTCAGGCGGACGACTATTGAGACCATCAAAAAAGCCGTCGAGGGATTTGCTCAAAGACCCGCCACATTAGCCGTAGCCGGTAGCGGCGGCATAAACTTAGCCTCTCTCTTGGGCGCGGCCTTTGTCCAAGAAGTGGTTGCCGGGGCCGAAGCTATAAGGTGTAGGCTGCCAAGGACCGACGTGGCTATTGAGCTGGGAGGCGAAGACGCTAAACTTACTTTTTTTGACGCAGGTATCGATCAGCGCATGAACGAAACCTGCGCCGGGGGGACCGGAGCCTTTATCGATCAGATGGCTTCTTTTCTTAGAACCGATCCCCAGGGCTTAAACGAACTAGCCCGCCGGGCTAAGACCATCTACCCCATCGCCGCCCGCTGCGGGGTCTTTGCCAAAGCCGATATTCTCCCCCTTTTAAATGAAGGCGCGGCCCAGGAAGATATTGCCGCTTCTATTTTCCAATCAGTAGTCGATCAAACTATCGGAGGACTGGCCTGCGGCCGGCGGATACGCGGTAACGTGGCCTTCTTAGGCGGGCCGCTATTTTTCTTAAGCGAACTTAGGCGCCGCTTCATTGAGACCTTAAAACTCGCGCCCCAGGAGGCTATCTGCCCGCCAGAGGCCCAGCTATTTGTGGCCCTAGGGGCCGCTCTCTTATCGAGACAAACCAAAATTCAAACGGCTGACGAATGGGCCAAAAGAGCGAGCGATTTGGACGCTTTAGGTTCTGAGCCAGAGATAAACGCTCTGCCGCCGCTATTTGCTGACTTAAACGAACTTAAGGCTTTTCGCGAGCGCCACCAAAGGGCGCGCCTCCCTAGAGCCGACTGGCCAGATGGCCCGGTTTTTTTAGGCTTAGACGCAGGTTCTACGACAACGAAACTAGTCGCTCTTGATTCCGATAAGCGCCTTTTGTTCTCCCACTATGGGCCCAATCACGGAAACCCTCTTAAATCGGTCATGCTGGCCTTAAGCTCCTTTTATGACGCCGCTCCCGCTAAGGTGACAGTTGCTCACTCAGCCGTCACCGGCTACGGTGAGGCTTTAATCCAAGCGGCCTTAGGCGCTGACTTAGGTGAAGTGGAAACCGTGGCCCACTACAAGGCGGCGGCTAGTTTCGTGCCAGACGTAAGCTTTATCGTCGATATCGGCGGTCAAGACATTAAATGCCTATCAGTAAAAAACGGGATCATCGAGCGCTTGATGCTCAATGAAGCCTGCTCCTCGGGCTGCGGATCTTTTTTGGCCACCTTTGCTGGTACTCTAGGCTTAGATCCCGAAGGCTTTGCCAGCATGGCCTTATTGGCCGATAGACCGGTGGACTTAGGGAGTAGGTGCACGGTTTTCATGAATTCTAAGGTCAAGCAGGCCCAAAAGGAGGGCGCCGAGGTTGGCGATATTTCCGCCGGGCTATCGTATTCGGTGGTCCGAAACGCCCTCTATAAGGTTATCCGCATAAGCCGGCCCGAAGATTTGGGGGAAAAGGTCGTGGTTCAAGGCGGGACTTTTTTTAACGACGCCGTCTTACGCTCCTTTGAACTCTCAGTGGGCCGTAATGTCGTAAGGCCCGATATCGCCGGCCTCATGGGGGCCTTTGGCGCGGCTTTACTGGCCATAGATGAATGGCGGGAAAACCCCAAACCCTCAACTCTTATCGGCCAAGAGGCCTTGGCCAGTTTTTCGGTGACCAGCCGCAACGTGCGCTGCCGCAAGTGTGAAAACAGGTGTCTATTAACTGTCAATAGCTTCTCAGATGGCCGGCGCTTTGTTTCAGGTAACCGCTGCGAGCGCGGGGCTGGATCCAAGAGCCCGACGGCTGACCGCATCGACGCTCTGGCCAATAAAGCCAGATTAGGCGATATCTCAGATAGACTAGCCAAAATCCCCGCCCTAGGCGGACTAGGCCGCCAGCTGACCGATTTTGAAAGACTACCCAATCTTTTTTCCTGGAATCTCTACCGCCTCTTTCAGGTCTACACCCCCCACCAGGCTTCCAATTGCCGGGGTAGGGTGGGTATTCCAAGGGGCTTGGGCATGTATGAGACCTATCCCTTTTGGTTTACCTTTTTCCATCAGCTAGGCTTCAGGGTAGAGTTATCGCCGCCGTCATCGAAAGAGCTCTTTAATTCGGCTCTGGAAACTATCCCCTCGCAAACGGTCTGCTATCCGGCCAAATTAGTTCACGGCCACATCTTGGCCCTCATCGATCAAAGGCCAGACTTTATCTTTTTTCCCTGTACGCCCCGCGAGATCCCGGCCATCTACCGGACCGTGGACCGCTACAACTGCCCCTTGGTGGGAAGCTACCCGGAACTCATACGCTTAAATTTAGACGCCATCGGCGATAGCGGGGTGAGGTTAGTTTTACCCTTTGTGGACCTTTTCGCTCAAAATAGAAAGCTAGCCGACCGGCTAGTTTCTGAGCTGGCCTTTTTAAGATTATCCCGCCATGAAGTGAGGGTCGCTTTAAAACAAGCTGAAATCGAGCAAAAAAACTTTCGGGAGGATATTCGCTCAGCCGGGGAGAGAGCTTTAGCTCAGCTGCGCAAAACTAACCGCAGGGCCGTAGTCTTAGCTGGTCACCCTTATCATATTGATCCTGAAATCCATCACGGTATTAGCGATCTCATCTGCGCTAACGGCTTAGGCGTTCTATCAGCCGATAGTATCGACCACTTGGCGCCATCAGAAATTAGCTTAAGGGTACGCGATCAGTGGAT
>JAITJB010000224.1 GCA_031279155.1 Deltaproteobacteria bacterium
TGCCGATTTTTCTCCTAGGTTTTAAGCTCTTCTTTCTTAGAAATAATCCCATTACGAAAGGCTCCCACTTTTTTAGGCCGCGAGAAACTTTATAGTTTTTCCGAGAATTACTATGATAGGCCGGCTTTTTTCGGTACAAATAAAGAAAGAAGTAAACGAAAGCTTGTTTTGCTTAAATTTTCTGATAAAATTTTAAAATGCAGGTTTTCTGACCCGGCTACTCTTAGGCCCTCAAGCATTTTTTGGATTAGGATTTTTTGGATATTGCCGTAACCGGCTCTTATGGGACCTGCCCGCCAATTGCAAGTCAAGCCAAGCCAGGTACAAGTCAAGCGCAAGTACAAGTATCGAAATAAAACATTCAGGTATTTTTTCCTCTGGCCTCCGGCCTCGAAGATTTAGACCCGGATTTGGCCCATCGACCTAAAGTGTCCACAGAGGCGCATTTATACCTGATTAATATGGGGGTAACGGTTATGGGTTTCCGCTTAAAGATATTCCTGATGCTGGCCGTGGTATCTGTCCTCATGCTGCTTCAGATAGTTATCACCATAAGCCTGACAAGCAACATGAACAGCCGTATTAAGAGTGAATCAACGGAGCTCTTTTCAGATCTCACAGAGATTATCAACGGCACGGTGACCACTGGGCAGGCCGAAGCTTTAAGGGCCGGCGCCAATGAGCTCAGTAGCGATATCGCTACAGCCATAGCCGTTCTCAGGACGACTAGGTTGTTCTACATGACGGAGAAGAGCTTCGCCGCCCTAGGCCAGGCCGAAAATGACCTGGCCTTAGAGGCCTCTAAGAATTTTTGCCTAACCGTCCTCTCTGAGGCGCCAGCCTCCATTCACGGGGTGGGCGCAACCTTTGAGGCTGGAGCTTTTTCGCCATACACTCGTTATTTTCTGCCCTACGGAAACAAAGAGGGTGGAAAGCCGGTCTACACCGCAGATCCGGTCACGGTAGATGAGGACGGCAAAAAGCCCGAGACAGAAGCCGAACAACAAGCCGCTCTTCAGGATGAGATTTCCAGGGAGTATTACGCATTAGCCCTGCCGCCGTCTCAGAGCCGCTCTTCCCCGGCCCCGGATAAGACCTACTTTACCGAGCCCTATTTCGATTACGCCTCAGGGGTTGGTATCATTTCAGTCACCACCCCCATAAATGTTGATAACAAAGCTATCGGCGTGGCCTTTACCGATCTGTCCTTGGACAGTTTAGGCGATCTTCTGACCCGCTTTACGGCTAAGACGAAAAACACCCGGGGCTTTACTTTTTCCTGGCGCACAGGCAGCATCTTAGGGGCCGTGGGCCTCCCGGATTACGTGCCCCAAGAGGTAGCCGATCCTAGGCATCCTGGCGAAAAGATCTTAAGGACTTCAAGCTTCACTGATATTCCGCTCATTGGCGATAAGGTTAAAGCTGCCGCCTCCTCGATGAAGCACCATGAAGTCAAAATAGACGTTATCGAGTTAAGCGGTCAAACCTATAACATCGTGGTCTACAATGAATCCGATCTCTTCGGCGTTGTTCTTTTGATTCCCAATTCCGAGTTATTTGCCGACACCATTAAATCTCAGCAGCTGATGACCAATCTCTATGAGTCCCAGGAAAAAGAGCTGACAAACGTTCAGATTACTACCGTCATCTCTTTGGCCATAATGATCTTAATCTTAGGCGTGATAAGCATTTTTGTCCGCAGCGCTACCAACAAGCTGGCCGAAATGGCCTGGGCCCTGGATAATGACGCCTCAGAAATCAGCGAGCTCTCCAAAACCACCTCTGATGTGGCTGACAAGTTAGAAGAAGATAGCCAAGAGCAGATGAGCTCGATCGTCAGGACCTCGGAAGCCATCAAGGATATCTCGCGTCAGATTGAGGCCAGCGCTGAATCCACCCGTCAGTGCCAGCAATCGATGGTCGCAGCCAGAGACGAGGTGGCCAATGGTGAGAAGACGGCTTTGGAAGTAAAAAAAGCCATGGATAGTATTTCTCATACAACTAATGAGATAACTAAGATCCTAAACACCATGCAGGGCATAGCCTTCCAGACTAACCTTTTAGCTTTAAACGCCTCAGTTGAGGCGGCTAGGGCCGGGGAATCCGGACAGGGTTTTGCCGTCGTGGCCGACGAGGTCCGCACCTTAGCCCAGCGCTCCAATGATGCGGCCAAGACCACCGACAGCATGATGGATGGGGCCGTCAGAGGCGCCAAAGAAGGCGAGAGGCACGCGGAAAATTTAACCGAAGGCTTCGCCCGCATCGGCGGCTCGGCCCGTCACGTATCCGAACAAGTTGAGACCATCGCCCGGGCCAGCGAGGAGCAGAAGAACTCGGTTATGATGGTAACCAGTACCTTAAATGAGCTCAACCAGACCGTGGAAACTAATTCCGTCTTGGCCAGACAATCTCAGATGAATTCCCATTCGCTCTCAGCTAAGGCCGATTCTCTAACTGATTCGGCCTCTAGGCTCAAAGAGCTCATCATGGGAAACTCTAAGGTGGAACCGGGCCAGCGGCAACTTAAGACTGACTCAGGCCGCCGTCAGCCCCCAAGGGCTTATCTGGGCCAAAAGTAAGGCCTTAGTTTTCTGATTTTTTCTCAGTGGCTGGTCCTATTTTGCGGGTTATGACCATTAGGCTAAATATGGCCATGGCCAGAAGCGCTGTGCCGGCCAGTAAGGCGTAGTCTTCCATACTGATGATAGTAAAGAGGGCGCCGTAGAGGAGGGTAATGGAGAGGCCTATTGTGAGGGATCTTTTTTTCATCGAGGTGACAGCCCAAAAGTAGCCGGTTATCAAGACGACGTCAAAGATGGTGGCCGCTAGATAAGCCCTCTTAAAGCCTATGTGCTCGGAGAGAGAAATTAGTACTAAATAAAATAGCGCTAGGGCCAGACCGATGATACTGTATTGGACGATGTGGACCTTTATGGTCTCTTTGTCTGATACGGCTTCCGAGATGAGGAAAACTAAGAAAGTTAGGGCAATGAACATTATGGCGTACTTTATGGTCCGCTCGCTCATCAATTGACTTTGAACTGGCTCGATAATGTCTACGCCAATCGTGTATTCCTCGTAGGGGATAGAAGCCTTATTTTGACAGCCTGATAAATTATCTTGGCAATTTGACGGCCTAGGCTCTTTGTCCAAGGTGATTAAATTTTGGTAAGTGCGGACCAGGGCCGGAACTTTCCAGGCGGCCTTAAAGCCATAACTTGTAACCTCCCTTTCGTAGGGCAGGCCATCGCCGACAAAGCTCGGGTGCGGCCACTTTGAGCTTAAGGTTAAAGTGTTTTCATTGGCTATGGGGGCGACCATGAGGGCTTGGGAGCCGTTAAAATCCATAGTCAAGTTAAAATCAATGGGCCCATTGTTGGTTGATAGGTCGATGGGGGTAGAAAAGCCGCTCGGAAGCCCCCACAACCGGCCAATTCCCGGTGAAAAATCATAAATCCGGTCGCCTAAATTTAGCTGGCTAACGCTGGTGATGGCTTTGGCGTCGCTTAAGCCCATCACTAATCTAGCTTGCGACCAGTTAACCGAAATTAGCGTTTCTTCTAAAGCAAGGCCTGCGGCGAATCGGGCCTTTTCCGGAATAATAAATTGGCCAGATAAGTTTAGAGAGGCCGTCCAGACCAGAGCCTTATAAATGCCTCGGTATAAAGTTTTCGTCTCGATAGGGCCCTGTATATCAAGCTTTTCAGGGGTTAAGGCCGCCCATCTGGTTTCTTTTACTTCTCGCCAGACTGTCTTGAAGGTCTGGTTCTTTTCTTTGGGCTTATGGCTATTTACCCCTTCTGGCGGTAATGATTCTCCGGATAATATTGGAACGTTTTCTGAAACCATATAGCTTACGGTAAAGGGAACGGCGACTATGGGGCCAATTAAAAGTTGCCTTCCGCCCCATTGGCTAGCTAAGCTTAAAGTCACGTCCATTTGGTTAGAAGATCGCTTATTTATTAGGTTTTCAATTAGGCTTATGGGGATAAGTAAGAGGAGCACTAATATTCCAATGATCACAAACCTCTTGGCCAGAAAATTTAGGTAAGTTGTCTTTAAGAGGTTTCGGCAAATCCCCTGGTTTGGGCTTTTAGGATCGCTAGAATTAGGGTTTTCCATAAAAGCTTGATTGTCACTTTTATTAGGCCGGCTAGTTAGCCGCCGCCAAAGATATAGGCAGCCGAGCGTAAGCCCGAGAAGAAGCCCGATAAGTATGAGTACTGTCAATAAGAAAACTAATGAATCCATTTTTTTTCCCCACTTTTCTGGTCGTAATTTTTAGATCTGGCTAGTTTGAGCTAGCCTATAAAACATCATAAGCCCGCCTACGCGCGCCCACCATTGGCCCGGCCAGTTTGAGCTAGCCTACGCTAGCCCATCATAGGCCCGGCCAGTTTGAGCTAGCCTACGCCAGCTATCATAGGCCAGGTAGGTTTAGATATTATGGAAAAAAAATGGAGGGTTAATGGTTAAATTGTCAATTTTCAATTGGGCAATTGGTTACTTGGTTACTTGGTTACCTGGTTAATTGGTCACTAGGTCAAGTTGTCACTTGGTCAACTAGTTTTGGTAAATTGGTTTTGGTCTAGCAGGTCAAAACTTGGGATTGAAGGCCTAAACTCTATTTACTGGACTTTAACCCCAC
>JAITJB010000067.1 GCA_031279155.1 Deltaproteobacteria bacterium
TACATCGATTACGGCTTGGGCTGCCTATCGGCTGAGGTTTTTAACGGCCTTAGTGGGAATTTTGACCTGGCCCAAGTCTACACGGCCTTGTCCCAAGAGGGCCGTTTAGCCGGTTTTGAGGTTAGTAATAGGTTTTATGAAATTGGTTCCCCCAATGGTCTTTCGGAGTTGGGAACTTATCTGGAAAAACAATAAAGAGGATTTTCTATCACCATGAATGTATCAAGTGAGGCCCCTCAATCGAAAGCCGTTTCAACTCCAAAGAGTCGCTGGCCAAAAATACTCCCGCCTTTAACTTCCGAACAAATGGCCATACGGGATGACTTCATGCGGCTCCATTTGGAAGCCATGCAGACCAAATGGTATGGTATTATTGAAAAATTTAACCACGGTTATCCTTTAAGAAGTTTTTCGCCCGGCTGCCGGACCTTAGAAATCGGGGCCGGCATTGGCAGTCATTTAAATTTCGAAAAATATACCGAACAGGATTATTATGCTCTAGAACTAAGACCAGAATTGTGCGAGGCCATCAAAAAAAAATACCCCTCGGTCAAGGCTATCGCCGCCAACTGCCAAGAAAGGCTCCCATTTGAGGATGGATATTTCTCCCGGGTTCTGGCCATCCACGTCTTAGAGCACCTACCCGACCTACCGGCAGCTTTGAGGGAAATTTGGCGGGTCTTAAAAAACGACGGCCTATTTTCGGTTGTCATCCCTGCTGAAGGTGGTTTGGCCAACGCTATTGCCCGTAACCTCTCTGGTAAGCGAGAATTTACAAAAAAATACCACCAAAGTTACGATTGGCTCATTAAAAGCGAACATATAAATATGCCTAACGAGATCATCAATGAACTTAATTTATTATATAATATACAGCACAGAAAGTTTTATCCTCTATTTATTCCGTCTATTAATTTAAATCTAGCTATAGGCTTAACTTTTACCAAGAAACTGACTTGACCTAATCGCCAATATTCATCGAGTCCATATGTTGATTTCCTGGCTAAGGCTGATAGTCGATAGTATCTTTCGACCGTCAGCTAGCGATTCTCTAAAGTCCCAGGCCATCCGCCAAGTTGTCAGTGGAGCAGCCGCCACAGCCGCCGACCTAATTGTCTTTAAAATTGGTCTTATTTTATCAATACCTGTACCCTGTACTGCCCTTATTTCAGGCTTCTCAGGTGCAGTGATAAATTTCCTCATCACCCGTCACTACGTTTTTGGTCACATTGATAAACAAAAAAAAGGCGTTTGGACCCAATTTGCCATGTACATCCCCGCCGTCTTGGTTTCTATGGGTCTAACCCAACTTATCTTACTCGTTTTCCACCTCTGGCTGAATTTTGATCCCATGTTAGTCAGGATAGCGGCCATCCCAGTGGTTTATGTCTGGACAGTGCTCTGCGGTAAGTATATTATCTTTAATAGGCGAAAAGTTTCTTAAGCAAACTTTTGACCTTATTCCTAAAATTTTTTGACTTTATATGTCAAAATGAAAACCACATCTGCCAGGAAGTATTTACATGAGTTTTAGCGCTGATTTTTTAGCTGAAGCCAAAAAAATTATAGACGGCCTTGATCTTATTGCCATTGAAAAAACCGCCCAAAAACTTGCCGACCTGAGATCGGGCGGCGGTCGTCTTTTTATCCTAGGAGTGGGCGGCTCGGCGGCTTCGGCCTCCCATGCGGTCAATGATTTTAGAAAAATTTGCTCGATCGAGGCCTACGCCCCCACCGACAACGTCTCAGAACTTACGGCCAGAACCAATGACGAAGGCTGGGACACCGTCTTTTCTGAATGGCTCAAAGGCTCAAAGCTAGGCCCTAAAGACGCTTTATTGATTTTATCGGTCGGAGGCGGCAACTTAGAGAAAAACGTCAGCCCCAACCTCGTTAAGGCCCTCGAGCTTGCCAAGAGTTCTGGGGCCACAATTTTAGGCATAGTTGGCCGCGATGGTGGACACACGGCCCGGGTGGCCGACGTTGTGGTTATCATACCGACCGTTAACCCCGATCACATTACGCCCCACACAGAGGCTTTTCATGGGGTGGTCTGGCACCTTCTGGTCACCCACCCAATATTAAAAACTAAGGTCACCATGTGGGAGAGTCTACCTAAATGACCCCTAAGAGAGCTGTATTTTTTGACCGCGATGGAGTCCTAAACAAAGCCGTGGTCAAAAATGGTCGCCCCTATCCGCCAGATGACGCGACCTCATTGGTCATCACGGTCGGAGCGGCTGGACTTCTTACGGAACTTAGGGAACTCGGTTTTTTGCTCATATGCGTTACCAACCAGCCAGACATAGCTCGCGGACTTAGGACCCAAGCTGACGTCATGGCCATTTGCGATCGGGTAAAATTTGAGCTAGCCTTAGACGATCTCTTAATCTGTCCTCACGATAACCGCGATGACTGCCCTTGCCGAAAACCCAAGCCCGGGATGCTCACTGCCGCTGCCGCCAACTGGGGAGTAGATCTACCCTCCTCGTGGATGGGTGGCGATCGGGCTGGAGACGTAGGGGCTGGACGGAACGCCGGCTGTCGGACCATTTTTATTGATTATGACTACGACGAACCTAAACCAGAACCTCCCGCCGATTACACCTGCCGGAGCCTTTTAGAGTCCGTCCATTTAATTAAAGAGGTAACTATTCACCATGAAAACCACAAACGATTTAAAGGTAAAATTGTTCGCTGACGGCGCCGATCGGGCTGGAATGCTGGAAATGTACCATAACCCCCTGATCAAGGGCTTTACCACCAACCCAACTTTGATGCGCAAAGCCGGGGTGACTGATTACCAGGCCTTTGCCAAAGATATCATCGCCGCTATACCCGACCGACCGCTGAGCTTTGAGGTTTTCTCTGACCAATTCGATGAGATGGAGCGCCAGGCCAAACTTATCCGCTCATGGGGTGAAAACGTCTACGTTAAAATCCCGGTTACTAACAGCTTAGGCCTAACCTCAGGCCCACTTATTAAAAAGCTGGCGGCTTCTGGCGTCCGTTTAAATGTCACCGCCCTAACCACTTTAGCCCAGGTCAGAGACGTGGCCGCAAATTTAGCCGATGGCCCCGAAGCCTACGTCTCAGTCTTTGCTGGTCGCGTGGCCGATACTGGCCGGGACCCGCTGCCTTTGATGGCGGCAGCCGTTGAGATGCTTAAGCCTTATCCCCAAATAGAACTTATATGGGCTAGCCCTAGGGAGCTTTTTAACGTCTTTCAGGCTGACTCAGTTGGCTGTCATATCATCACAGCTACCAACGACATCCTCAAAAAACTACCCCTTACTGGTAAAGATCTGACGGAATATTCCCTGGAAACCGTTAAGATGTTCAAATCCGACGCCGAAGCCGCTGGCTTTAAACTTTAATCTACTATCTTTCATCAATTCTAATTTTCGAATTAATCACGATTTTTATCTATTCAAATTTTGATAAATAATTAATAAACTACCCCATTTTTCAGCTAACTAGAATTATAAAGCATATATGGCCTTTAAATGAAACAAAAAGCAATAATTTTATTTTTTGTAGGGCTATTAACTGCTATTTCTTTATCGTATTCAGAGCACTACATACAAAGCAGTAAATTAATTATTAATGGCGACGGTTTTAATCATCATGTTTTAGCTTTAAGCGCTTTTCATGCTTTAAAAAATGGTCAATTTCCATTACGTGTTGCTGAAGGCGTATTTTGCAATCTTAGTTATCCTATACATCAATTTTATTCTCCATTTACCCATACGTTTATTGCTATACTATCATTTATAAACGATAATATATATACTGGCTTTGCTTTATCTGTAATTTTGATGACTCTATTGGCATTTTTATTTTCCTATTTGTTAATTAAATATTTATTTAATGACGAATGGTACGCTGTTACTGCAGCATTTGTTTATATTTGCTCACCTTATTTGTCGATAACTAGACAGTTACGTGGCGCCTATTCGGAATTTTTTGCCATATGTCTTCTACCTCCTCTCCTCTATTTTATTATAAAATCTATAAATAAACCTATATTTAAAAATTTATTGCTTTCTGTAGTTTTTTTAGTTCTATTAATGCACACTCATCTAATTACTTGCTTCTATTTCATTTTTTTCTCCTCTATATTTTTTATTCTTCACATATCATATTTATTTTATAGTTATTATAAAAATAAAAACAAAGCTTTA